>CAZFSH010000065.1:0-7651 GCA_964521935.1 uncultured Propionivibrio sp. | reverse complement strand
GACTGATTCGCCATAAGGCATCTCCTACGCCGCATTCCCCATGGAACCAGAGCAACACTACCTGCGCTCATTGTTTGAGCCGGCATCGATTGCCATCATTGGTGCCTCAGAGCAAGCCGGCTCAGTTGGACAGCTGATCACGCGCAACCTGATTGATGGCCGCTACGCAGGCACGTTGTATCTGATCAATCGCAAGCACAACAAGGTGTTTGATCGGCCCACCGTAAAATCGATCGACGTCGTCCCGCAGCGCATCGATCTGGCGATCATTTGTACGCGTGCAGAGCACATCGTCGGTATTGTCGAGCGTTGCGGCAAAGTCGGCGTACGTAATGTGCTGATTGTGACAGGTGGCTATGCCGAGGCGGGCGATGCCGTGGGCAAATTACAAAGCGAGGTACAAAAAAAGGCCCGCCGCTACGGCATGCGTCTGCTTGGGCCAGATAGTCTCGGCTTCATGCGCCCGGCAGTTCAACTCAATGCCAGCAACACGCACAGCCAGCACGGCAAGCCCGGATCCATCGCGCTGATCTCCCAATCCGGCAGTCTATTTACCGCTGCGCTGGACTGGGGAACGGAATCCGGCATGGCCTGCTCACTCGTCGTGTCGATGGGTGCGGAATGTGATGTGGATTTTGGTGAGGTACTGGATTACCTGGTCTCCGACCCGCAAACCAAAAGCATTTTTCTTTACATCGAACACATCAAAAACGCCCGGCATTTCATGAGCGCACAGCGCGCCGCCGCTCGCTGCAAACCGGTGCTGCTGATCAAGGTGGGACGCAACACCACGGTTACCCGCGCCAAACTCGCCCAACGAACAAATGAGATTGGCGAGGATGACGTCTTCGACGCCGCACTCCACCGCGCAGGGGTCGTGCGGCTGGCGAACCTCAACCAGATGTACGTCGCGGCGCAAGCCTTGTTTTCCAACTTTCACCCACGCGGCAACCGCTTAGCCATCATCGTCAACGGTAGTGGCCCCGGCGTCATGGCTGCCGACCGCGCCACCGAACTGCGCATTCCACTAGCGCAACTGCTCCCCGAAACAGTAACGCGCCTGCGCGGCAGCATGCCAGCACATTGGCTTCCGGGCAACCCCATCGATATTTTCAGTGATGCCGATCCGGCGCGTTACGCCGCGGCACTAGATGCCTGCCTGCACGATGAACGCGTAGACGGCATATTGGTCATGCTCAGCCCGCACGCACATACCGACCCAATAGGAACTGCTGAAGCCATTGTGCAGGCAGCCGCCACCTCCAGCAAAACCATCTTGGCGTGCTGGATGGGTGGCCAGCGCATCAATGCGGCGCTGAAGCGCATGCAAAAGGCGGGCATTTCAGTCTTTCGTACGCCAGAGCCTGCCGTTGAATTGTTTGCCCAGATATCGAACTACTACCGGGCACAGCAGTTGCTCATGCAAACACCGGCCTCCATGTCCGGCCACAAGCCCCCGCGACAGGAATCAGCCCGCCTGGTCATTGAATCAGCGCTGATGGAAGGCCGCAAAGCGCTATCCACGATGGAAGCCAAAGCGATTCTGGCCGCATTCCACATCCCCATCGCCCAGACAGTGATGGCGCACTCGGCAACCGTAGCAATGACTCTGGCGGAAGAAATTGGGCTGCCCGTGGTGATGAAAGTGCACTCACCGCAGATCCGCAACAAGATGGATTGCGGCGGCGTACGACTGAATCTGAATGACCTGGCGACCATACACGATACCTACGACGCCATTCTTAAAGAAGTGAAGCGATGCCGACCTGATGCTCACATTGATGGGATTTCAATCGAACCCATGATCCAGAAATCTCATGCCAGAGAATTAATGATCGGCATGTTTCGTGACAAGGTCTTCGGACCAACAATTAGCTTCGGCCTCGGCGGCAATGAAATCGATGTGAATGCTTATGAACGCGCTGTCGCTTTACCGCCACTCAACTCATTTCTCATCAGTGACATGCTCCGTTCAACACGTGCTAGCGTCAGGCTCGGTGAGTTTCGCAAAATGCCGCCGGTCAACATGGATGCCTTGCAGACCGTGCTGCTACGTGTATCCGAAATGGTGTGCGAATTACCGTGGATTCAGTCGCTGGCGATTAACCCGCTGATTATTGACGAGCACAGTGCCGTAGCCGTTGACGTGCACATTGAGATCGCCAACATCGCACCAACGGCTGGGCGTTACGACCACGTCGCCATCCACCCCTACCCGGCGCACCTCACCAGTACGTTTAATACCGCCGATGGGCAAATCGTCACCATACGACCGATCCGTCCGGAAGACGCAGAAATGGAGCAAACGTTTATTCATTCGCTCTCGCCCGAGTCGCGCTATTTGCGCTTTATGAACGCGATACGCGAGTTGTCGACCATGCAGCTTGTGCGTCTGACACAAATTGATTACGACCGAGAAATGGCTTTTGTTGCCGTGATTTCCGATCCTGCTGTCGAAATCGGCGTTGCCCGCTACGTGACCAATCCAGACGCTGAGTCGTGCGAGTTTGCGATTGTCGTAGCCGATGCCTGGCACGGCAAAGGGCTCGCACGAAAAATGATGCAGATATTGATTGAGGCAGCTAAAAATCGCGGCTTGAAGTACATGACGGGCGACTTTCTATCCGAAAACAGCCGCATGATTCACTTTGTGCAAACACTGGGGTTTACGATCACGCGACACCCGGATGACTCAACACTCAAACGAGGCGTTCTAAGGCTTAACGAAACGCCAGACTAAACATGTCGCCCCGTTTCTGGCAGTGCACTGTCCATGCATGGACGCTGACGGCAAAGCTCTGTTGCTAGAATCAGCGTATAAATACGTCGTTCGCACACACCGCAATCGGACGCGAATGTCGCTCACGAATGACGCTCACTTAACGAAGAAAAAACTCCCGGCCTTCATGCCTCACACCACCTTCGCAAGCTTCGTCATCATCGGCATGACATCGGACGGAAAAATGTTTCGCCCAAGCGATTGGGCCGAACGCCTCTGCGGCGTGATGTCAGTATTTGGCGCTAAAAGCCGCATGACCTATTCCCCATTCGTGCAGCCAGGCAACCAGAACGGCGCCAAGTGTGTCTTCGTGGACGCGCGTATTCGAGACCTCGAACCATTGGCCTACGGTTTTCTGGTGCACTTTGCCAAAGACAACGACCTCAAGGTAGAGCCTTGGACACCCACCCCGCAAGCAAGCACAGCCTGATTTGCCAGCGCCGGCAAATCAGCTAGCTCTAGAACCTTAGACAAGCACAAAAAACTCACCCGACCAAGAAGTCGGGTGAGTTCTAATCAACTAAACGCCTACTACCGTAGCCCCCCGCTTAGGGAGCTACCGCCACATTACAGCGCCTTGATGGCGGCTGAAAGGCGGCTCTTGGTGCGTGCAGCAGAGTTCTTGTGGATGATGTTCTTGTCAGCCAGTGAGTCAATAACGCACTGTGAATCTTTGAACACAGCCTGCGCAGCGGTCTTGTCACCGGCAGCAACAGCCTTGCGCACCTTCTTGATGGCGGTACGCAATGTCGAGCGCTGGCTCATGTTGTGCTCGCGAGCATCAGCAGCTTGACGGGCACGTTTGCGGGCTTGGGCAGTATTTGCCATTGAAAAACCTTCCGAGAATAACGTCCGTCGGAAGCGACGGATCGGGAAAGCGCGCGATTATAGTGAGCAAGCTCGCGCTTTGCAAGCAATCCTCTGCGAGGTTTGCCGGTAGCATGCGCGGCATGAATCTGCTTCGTACACTTGCCACCGTCAGCGGCATGACCATGCTGTCGCGCATCTTTGGTTTTATTCGGGATTTTGTTATTGCGCGTGCCTTTGGTGCCGGCGTCATGACCGACGCCTTCTTCGTCGCCTTTCGCCTGCCCAATCTGTTGCGCCGATTATTTGCCGAAGGCGCGTTTTCCCAAGCCTTTGTGCCGATTCTCGCTGAGTACCGCCACAAGCGGGGCGACGTCGAGACCAAGCAACTGGTCGATCGCGTCGCCAGCGTGCTGTTACTCGCTGTCATGATGGTCACCGCACTGGGGATCATCGGCTCGCCATTGATCATCACCTTAACAGCGCCCGGCTTCACCAGCGACGCAGAAAAATTTGCCCTGACGGTGAGCCTGACACGCATTACCTTCCCTTACATCGCCTTCATGTCGCTGGTAGCGCTCTCCGCTGGCGTGCTCAATACCTGGAGCCGTTTTGCGCTCCCGGCCTTCACGCCGGTACTGCTAAACATCGCCGTTATCCTGATGGCTTTATTTGCTGCGCCTTACTTTGCGCCGCCAGTGCTGGCGTTGGCATGGGCGGTATTCATCGGCGGCATTCTGCAATTAGCCATACAAATCCCGGCACTGAAAAAACTCGGCATGCTGCCCAAGTTTGACCTGGCGTGGCGCGACCCCGGTGTGCAACGCATTCTCAAACTCATGGCGCCGGCCGTTCTTGGCGTTTCCGTGTCACAAATTAGCTTGCTGATCAATACGATTTTCGCCTCGTTTCTGGAAAGCGGTAGCGTTTCCTGGCTTTACTATGCCGACCGCTTAATGGAACTGCCCGCCGGCTTGCTTGGCGCCGCGCTCGGTACCATCTTGCTCCCCAGCTTGTCGAAATCACACAATAGCGGCAATGTCGCCGAGTTCTCATCGCTGCTTGACTGGGGGCTGCGCCTGACCTTCCTGCTCACGCTGCCCGCAGCGCTCGCACTCGCGCTGCTCGCCGTCCCGGTATTGAGCACGCTATTTCAGCATGGCGCATTTACGGCCAACGACGTACTGCAAACGCGCAATGCTCTGGTGGCGTACAGCGTCGGCTTGACTGGCCTGATTTTGGTCAAAGTGCTCGCGCCCGGCTTTTACTCACGGCAAGACATACGCACCCCGGTAAAAATTGCCCTGATCACCCTCGCCTTGACCCAACTCATGAATCTCGCCTTCATCGGCTGGATCAAACATGCCGGATTGGCGCTGTCGATTGGACTCGCGTCCTGCGCCAACGCAGCGCTGCTGTGGCATGGTTTGCGCAAGCGCCAAGCCTACGTTCCCCTGCCTGGCTGGGGAAAATTTGCCAGCAAGTTACTGCTCGCCATGCTGGTCATGGGCGGGGTGCTCTGGTTGGGCATGGGCAATACCGAGACCTGGCTGCACGCCGCAACACGGAGCAAACTGATCCATTTGGCCTGGCTAGTGCCTGCCGGAGCAGGCAGTTACTTCCTGACGCTCTGGCTACTCGGATTCCGACTCGCTGACTTTCGGCGACGCGCGGCGAACTAGTCAACAACAGGAACTAACCACCCACCGCACGGCCCTCACGCCGAGGATCGGCGGCGCCTAACCAGCCTTTGCCCTGCGGGTTGCGCACAATCACGTGCGTACCACTGGTCATCTCAGCCTCCCTGACAATGTGGCCACGCTGCGCAAGTTGTGCCGCCAAAACCTCGTTTACATGGTTGGAATAGCCAAGCTCTATTTCAGTCGGGCCATTGCGGCTCCCGACATGCGGCAAGCTCACGGCGATATCCGGCGCTAAGTGACCATCCACTAACGCCACGAGAGTTTGCGCCACATAGTTGATGATGCGCGCTCCCCCCGAAGAGCCAAGCACCGCCCAAAGCTGATCCTGCCCATCGAACACCACCGTAGGCGCCATGGATGACAACGGGCGCTTGCCCGGCTCAAGACGATTGGCGATCAGCTTGCCAGCATGATCGGCGGCACGTTCGGCCGCAAAAGAAAAATCGGTCAGCTGATTGTTGAGCAAAAAACCGCCCACCATAATCCGGCTGCCAAAACCTGCCTCGATTGAGCTAGTCATGGCAACGGCATTGCCTTCTGCGTCGACAATCGAAAGATGTGTCGTGGCGGGAATTTCTAGCGTAACACCCTCCTGAAATGAGGACCGTGGCGACACGGGATGTAACAGCTCAAGTTGTGGCCCCGGCGGCGGCACCCCCGACTCAGCACGCCCCATACTTTTCGCCGGGTCAATGAGGCTGGCGCGCTGTGCCAGATACTCGTCATCGAGTAAGCCCTGCGGTAGCGTCACATAATCCGGATCAGCAAGGTAGCTGGCGCGGTCGGCAAACACCAAGCGCCCCGCCTCGGCAAACCAATGCACCGAATCGATCCCCCAAGGCTGAATCATGGGCCCGCCCATGGGCTCAAGCAAGGGCTCGGTCATCGGTGGACCGCTGCGCTCAAGGATTCCCAACAATTGCGCCACAGCGATGCCGCCCGAGGAAGGTGGCGGCATGCCGCAAACCCGGTAAGTACGATAACGACCGCACACGACCTCACGCACCCGAGCTTGATAGCGGGCGAGATCCCGCAGACTCAGCCAACCACCGCGCTGCCGGACGGCCTGAGCCATCGCCACAGCAAGTGGACCACGATAGAACCCCGCCGCCCCTTCCCGCGCCAAACGACGAAACGTTTGCGCCAATACGGGATTTTTGAGCACGTCGCCAACGCCAAGCGCTTGGCCATCCACCGGGTAATAGAGCGCAGCTGCCGTCGCATCACGGTGCAAAAACTTGTCGGCAGCAAGCAGTTTGTGCAAACGTGGTGAGACCAGGAAGCCACGTTCCGCCAAGCGAATGGCGGGCGTAAAACTCTGCCGCCATGGCTGCCTCCCATGACGCCGATGTGCTGCCGCAAGCATCGCCACCAAACCCGGCGTACCGACTGACTGGCCCGTCGCGACCAGGTCGTCGAAGTTGGCCAGACTACCGTCAGCCCGCTGTCCAAAGTGGCTATCGGCATCGGCTGGCGCCGTCTCGCGGCCATCCCAGGCCGTCAGCTTTTTGGCTTTGGCATCCCAGAACAGCAAAAAAGCACCGCCTCCGATGCCCGATGACTGCGGCTCGACCACGTTGAGCACCCACTGCGCCGCCAGCGCTGCGTCCAAGGCATTACCGCCACGCCGCAGAACAGCCTGAGCCGCCTGCGTCGCATGAGGATTGGCGGTAACCGCCATAAAGCGCCGTCCCACAGCGACTGACTTTTGCGTGTGGCCGCTCGCCGCCTCCGGCGCCCCAAGCGGGTCGGGCGCACCAGACACCTGCGCCAATGGCAGTGAAGTAAAAAGTATGGCCCACAGAAAAAAGGCAACCCGATGCGTCGGGTTGCCTTTTTTGCTGAGTGACCGAAACCGGGTTCCGATCATCGATGGTTTATGCGACCAAGGGCACAATCAGCAGCGCAACGATATTGATGATCTTGATCAAGGGGTTCACTGCTGGGCCTGCCGTATCTTTGTACGGGTCACCAACTGTGTCGCCCGTGACAGCGGCCTTGTGTGCGTCTGAACCCTTGCCACCAAAATTGCCGTCTTCGATGTATTTCTTGGCGTTATCCCAGGCACCGCCACCGGTGCACATGGAGATGGCGACGAAGAGGCCGGTAATGATGGTGCCCATCAAGGTGCCGCCGAGCGCACGTACCCCGGCGCCCACACCATTGACCGAGGGCATGAGGAAGTTCATGGACACCGCCACGACCACCGGTACCAGCACTGGCAGCAACGAGGGGATCATCATTTCCTTGATCGCGGCTTTGGTCAGCATGTCGACACAGGTGCCATATTCGGGCTTGGCCGTGCCTTCCATGATGCCCTTGATTTCCTTGAACTGGCGACGCACTTCCACCACCACTGCGC
>CAZFSH010000064.1:3375-11878 GCA_964521935.1 uncultured Propionivibrio sp. | reverse complement strand
GGTGATTACACAACAGACGTATTTCCGCAATTGCGTGCCACCGGCTGGGCTGGTCATTGGATCGACGCCGCCTCATCGCTGCGCATGAAAGATAATTCCATCATTATTCTTGACCCGGTCAATGATCATGTCATTCGTGACGCCTTGGCTCAGGGCGGGCGTGACTGGATTGGGGGCAATTGCACGGTCAGCCTGATGTTGATGGCATTAGGTGGTTTATTCAAGGCTGATTTGATAGACTGGATGACGTCAATGACCTACCAGGCGGCTTCTGGTGCGGGCGCGCAGAACATGCGCGAGTTGCTGACCCAGATGGGCGAGGCGCATCGTTCGGTTCAGACATTACTTGATGACCCCGCGTCGGCGATTCTCGATATTGATCGTGAAGTAGCGGGCGTTTTGCGTGATGAAAAATTTCCTACCGCGAACTTTGGCGTCCCCTTGGCTGGATCGCTGATTCCATGGATTGATAAAGACCTTGGCAATGGTCAAAGTCGTGAAGAATGGAAAGGCCAAGCCGAGACCAATAAAATTCTTGGGCTTTCCGCCTCGCCGATTCCCGTAGATGGCTTGTGCGTGCGCATTGGTGCCATGCGCTGCCATTCGCAGGCGATTACCATGAAGCTCAAGAAGGATGTCCCGCTTGACGATATCACGAGTATGTTGGCTGCCCATAATGAGTGGGTCAAAGTCGTGCCCAACGAGCGCGAAATCTCTATGCGCGAATTAACGCCGACGGCGGTGACCGGGACGCTATCGGTGCCCGTTGGTCGTTTGCGCAAAATGTCCATGGGCCCAGAGTATTTGTCAGCGTTTACCGTCGGTGACCAACTCCTCTGGGGTGCTGCCGAGCCATTGCGTCGGATGTTGCGAATTTTGCTTGAGTGATGCGCTAGGGCAACGCTTGTCCAACGTCATATACAACTTGAGCTTGCGCACTTAAGCTCATGATGTTATTTTGAATACTCAGTAAAAGCCCTGCCGGGAGGCGTTGTGCTTAAAACGAAAAAACAAACTCGATTCAAAGCTCTGACCATTGCCGTTGCTTTGGCTTCTTTGCCCCTGATTTCTCAAGTCAGCTATGCCGCTGGGTTGGGACGTATTACCGTTCAATCGGCACTGGGGCAGCCTTTGCGGGCGCAACTGGAAGTTAGCGCCAATCGGGATGAGCTCAACTCGCTACAGGCACAACTTGCCTCTGCTGACGCGTTTCGCTTGGCAGGCGTTGACTATGCGCCGGCACTGTCGGCGCTGCGTTTTTCTCGCACGATCAAGGAAGAGGCAGGGAGAAAGTACATCGAGGTGTCGACAGACCGGCCGCTGAACGAGCCGTTTATCGACATGCTGGTCGAACTGAGCTGGACAACTGGCCGGCTGGTTCGTGAATACACTTTTCTTCTCGATCCACCTGAAATTGCTGCCAAGGCTGTGCCTGTTAATACGCCAGTCATCGCGAATTTAGCACCGCCGGCAACCGCCAAGCCCGCAACTGTTGCACCTGCGCCGGTGGTATCTGCCACCCCAGTCGTTGCTGTTGCGCCTACCGCACCCGCTGCGACGGTCACCCAAACGGTTACCCAGTCAGCGACGCCGGAGAGCCAGACTGCTGAGCCAATTCCTACTGAGCGAGCCGAACGTACGGAGTCTCCCAAGCCCAAAGAGCGGGTTAAATCGGTAGTTGCTCCTGCTCCTGTCGCTGCTGTAGCGCAGAAGCCAGCAGTGATGCCCGAGGCTGAGCGTCAACGTGAAGTAAAGGCTGGCGACACCTTAGGGAAGCTGGCCCAAGAGTTTCGTCACGAGGGCGTTAGTCTGGATCAGATGCTGGTCGCCATGTTCCAGGAGAATCCGGAAGCGTTCGATGGCAACATGAATCGCTTGCGTGTTGGCAAGATCGTCAAGGCGCCGGCAGTCGAGTCGGTCATGGCGATTGACGCCATCAGCGCACGTCAGGAAGTCGTCGCGCAGTCAAAGGATTTTGAAGCTTATCGCAATCGATTGGCCAGCAACGTTGCCGCAGCGCCGGCCAAGGAGGCTTCCGCTGGCCAAGATAGCAAAGGCAAGATTGCGCCCAAGCTTGAAGAGGCTGCACCGGCGATTAAGGCGGGTACAGACAAGCTTTCTGTCTCGCGAACCGAAGCTGCTGTTGGGAAAGATGCCTCCAATAAAGCACGCTTGGGGGCAATGGAGGAAGATCTGGTCGCTCGCGAGCGCGCCTTGAAAGAGGCCAATAGCCGGATTTCCGATCTTGAAAAAAACCTGAATGACTTGAAAAAGCTCGCAGAGCTCAAGAGTCAGGCCGGCGCGGCTGCGCAGAAATCTGCCAGTGCGGCATCTCCCGCGAGCGTTACGGTGCCCGCTAAGTCCGCTGAATCTGTGGCGTCATCTGAAGTCAACGTGGATGCCAAGCCGGTTGCAAAACCAGAGAACGGGGCAGATGCCAAAGTCGGTGAAGCACCCGCTACGGTGGCATCTGCCCCAGCAGCGGAAGCACTGAGCTCAGTTCCCACCACGCCAGTACCACCTAAGCCTGCCGTGAAGAAAGTAGTTCCGATTCCTGAGCCGGAAGAGGAGCCTGAGCCAGACTTCATGGAAGAGAACGCGCCCTTGGTATTCGGTGGCGGTGGCGCAATAGCATTGCTGCTCGGTTACTTAGGTTTTGCCGCGTACAAGCGCAAAAAGCAGGCGGTGAAACTTGACGATGCGCCGTTAACGCAGGCGAGTGTGTCGGCCAATTCAGTGTTTAGTGAAACCGCTAGCGCCTCGCTCGCTGCCGGTGCCGTTACGGATGCGAACGATGCCAGCATTATTGCGCCGACTGGTGATCTGGCCGCGAGCATTGACCCATTGGAAGAGGCTGATACCTACTTGGCCTTTGGTAAAGATTCCCAGGCGGAAGAAATTTTGCTTGATGCACTGCGTGCTGACCCGGGGCGCCTAGCGGTGCATTTGAAGCTGCTGGAAATTTACGCCGGTCGCCGTAGTACGATGCAATTCAACACCTTGGCTGAAGATTTGCGTCAGCAGACCGGTGGCAATGGTACCGAGTGGGAGCGGGCGGCGGAAATGGGGCGCTCGCTAGATCCTAACAATCCTTTGTATCAGGAAGCTGTTGTCGAAGCACCGGCGCCCGTTGTGGACGAGCCAGATACCGAAGCCACGATGGTGTTTTCTGCACCTCCGGCTATAGATGTGCCAGAAGTCGTTGCTGAGGCCGCTGCCGAGGCTGAGTCAAATGGTCTTGACTTCGATTTGGGGCTTGATGAGCCGACATCCTCAGTTACTGTGGAACCCGTCGATGAACCGACTCAAGCCGCCAGCGCTGACGACTCCAGCGAAGTTGCCGCGCTTGATTTTGATCTGGATTTGGGAGAACCGGCAGCGCCGGCTGTTGCGGACTCTTCCGCGACCGATGTGGCTGACGACGCCGCGGTTGTTGAGGCCGTAGCGGACACCGAGGTAAGCACTGCCCCGTCGGCAACGCTGCCTCCGATGGATATTGATTTCGACCTTGAGTTACCGGAAACGCCGAAAGAAGAATCCGTCGCCTTGGCCTTGGACATGGATTTGAGCTTGCCAGAGGTGAGCGTCGAGCCCACCGCGTCAGCAGCGCTGGCAGCGTCGCCAGGAACGGCATTGTCCATGGACCTGTCACTCGATCTGCCAGAGGTTGATTTACCTACGGCCGAAACCAGCGAGACCAGTGAGGTCGCTAAAAAAGCCGATGCAGCACCGGCTTTGGATTTTGATTTTGATCTCGGTGATGCTTCTGAGTCGGCGACGGTTAGTAGCGAGTCTGCTGCGGTGGAATCGACGGCGACTGCCGAGCCGACGTCCTCACCAACGCTCGATTTCGATCTCGATATGCCGGAAGACCCTGCCGATGCTGCGCCTGAGCTAGCGGAATCGGTCACTGACGAGTCTGTGGAAGCCGCTATGCCGGATAACCCGGAAGCCGCAACCAAGTTAGAGCTTGCTCTGGCTTACGAAGAGATGGGCGATCGTGATGGCGCCCGCGAACTATTCGAGGAAGTGCTGAGTGAAGGCAGCCCTTCCCAGCAAGCTACTGCGCGTAGCAAGCTGGAACAGCTTGGCTAAACTCGTACGCGCCATGACTGAGCCGAAGCTAACCCTTCGGCTCAGTTTTTTTCTGCAGCGCATACACCCTGCTGTTTTGCTGTTGCTGTGGTGTTTTGCTTTGCTGGTAGCCAGTGGTCATGGTTTATTTGCAACCTCAGTATGCGCGATCTTGGCTTGTGCGCTTAGTGCCATTTTTTCGTGGCCACAGTTCCTGCGCATGCTGCGTCGAACCCGCTGGCTATTGCTGGCGACTGCTGTGTCGTTTGCTGTCAGCACGCCGGGCGAAATTATCCCCTGGTTGCCCTTGCTGACCTATGATGGGCTGCGCTTGGCCAGCGAGCAGTTAGCCAATTTGTTGCTGATGCTGGGTATGGTCAGTGTGCTCTTGGCACTGCTGGATACGTCGCGTTTGATGCAGGCGATTTTTACGGTTTTGCGACCTTATGCGTGGCTGGGCGGTGATAGGGAGCGGGTGGTTGTGCGTTTGGCGCTGACGATTGATCAGCTGCGTGGGGATCATGCCTCCCCGGCACCTTCGGTCCCTTCGGTATTTTTGACGCCGACAGCCCCGTGCGATATGGACTCCTCAATGCGTTTTAGCTTTCGCGCGATGCGGCCAGCTGAGCGCTTGATGGTCGTTATCGTTGTTCTAGCCATCATGCAGCACACACTTTTTTCTGCGGTCCTATGAGTCAGCGAATTGCCTTGGGACTGGAGTATGACGGCAGCCATTTTTATGGCTGGCAAGCCCAGGCTGGTGGCCATACCGTGCAGGACGCCGTTGAGCAAGCGTTGAGTGTGGTGGCTGACGCGCCGGTCCGGGTGCATTGTGCGGGGCGAACTGACACCGGCGTGCATGCGCTCGCACAGGTGATTCACTTTGACACTCCGACTGCGCGCCCTTTGTCCGCATGGGTGCGTGGTGCCAATGCCAATTTGCCGGATAGCGTTGCCATCAACTGGGCGATGGCTGTTCCCGAGACATTCCATGCGCGGTTTTCGGCGCAAGCCCGGCGCTATCGTTACGTGTTGTTGAACCGTCCGCAACGTCCCGGTTTGCTATCTGGGCGGGTAGGTTGGTACCACCGTCCGCTTGATGCCTCAGCTATGCAGCAGGCGCTGGATTTGTTGCTCGGACAGCATGATTTTTCTGCTTTTCGCTCTGCGCAGTGTCAGGCCAAGTCACCGGTTAAAACCCTCAGCCAGGCAAGCCTGACGCGGCAAGACGACTATCTGGTGCTGGACTTTGCCGCCGATGGTTTTTTGCATCACATGATTCGTAATATCGTCGGTGCCCTGGTCTATGTCGGCAATGGAAAGCATTCGCCGGCTTGGATTGGTGAATTGTTGGCGCAGCGTGACCGGTCCTTGGCTGCACCAACGTTTTCTCCCGCAGGCTTGTATTTCGCAGGGGTGCGCTATGACGAGGCCTTTGCCCTGCCAGATTCGCCGCTGGGGAAAGTCAGTCGCTGTGGTACGGCGTCCATGGATGCGGCGTTCATTAGTACGGCGCTTATTGTGTGACGTTCACTTCAAGATCTAGATACCTACCCACTTCCGCGATGCGCACTCGAGTCAAGATCTGCGGCCTTACCCGCCACGAAGATGTCCAAGCTGCGTTGCACGCTGGCGCTGACGCCTTGGGGTTTGTTTTTTACCCGCCCAGTCCGCGTGCGGTATCGATTGCACAGGCTCAATCTCTATTGCGTCTCGTGCCCCCCTTTGTGACCAAAGTGGGCTTATTTGTGAATGAAGATCCTCGCGTGGTGGAGGCGACGATTAAGGCATTGCCACTGGATCTATTGCAATTCCATGGCGACGAAAACCCAGACTACTGTGCGGACTTTGGCCGCCCCTGGATCAAGGCTGCGCGGGTCAAGCCAGGGTTCGATTTGCTAGAATTCTGCAACCGATACTCACATGCTGAGGGGATTCAAGGCATACTCGCCGATGCTTACGTTGAGGGCTTTGGCGGCGCGGGAGCGACATTTGACTGGTCGCTGATTCCTGAGCAATTACCGCTACCCTTGGTATTGTCTGGTGGTCTGACCTGTGCCAATGTTGAACAGGCCGTGCGCAGCATTCACCCTTGGGCGGTTGACGTCAGTAGTGGTGTGGAAGTATCGGGTGGTCCGAAGGGTATCAAGTGCCCGAAAAAGATTGATGACTTCATAGCCGGAGTGCGACATGCAGATGCAGCAAAAGAATAGCGGGGAGTACAACTTTCCCGATGAGCGAGGGCACTTTGGTCGTTACGGTGGCACGTTTGTGGCGGAAACGCTTATGCCCGCTCTGGCGGAGCTGCGCACTGCTTATGCGGCAGCGCAGGCCGACCCTGAGTTCCACAAAGAATTTGCCCACGAGTTGGCGCACTACGTTGGGCGCCCGTCACCGATCTATCATGCCAAGCATTGGTCAAACATTCTGGGTGGCGCGCAGATTTACCTCAAGCGCGAAGATTTGAACCATACCGGTGCGCATAAAGTTAATAACTGCATCGGTCAGGCACTGCTGGCGCGTCGCATGGGCAAGCCCCGGGTTATTGCCGAAACGGGCGCAGGGCAGCATGGCGTCGCCACGGCCACCGTTGCGGCCCGCTACGGCATGAAATGTGTCGTGTATATGGGCTCGGAAGACGTCAAGCGTCAGGCGGCAAATGTCTACCGCATGAAGTTGCTGGGGGCAACAGTTGTGCCCGTGGAAAGCGGCTCCAAAACACTCAAAGACGCGCTTAATGAAGCAATGCGCGATTGGGTGACCAACGTTGCGGATACCTTTTACATCATTGGCACCGTGGCGGGCCCGCACCCTTACCCGATGATGGTGCGTGACTTCCAGTCCATCATTGGCGAAGAATGCACCACCCAGATGCCCGACATGATCGGCCGCCAGCCGGATGCAGTCATCGCTTGTGTCGGCGGTGGCTCTAACGCCATGGGCATTTTTTATCCCTACATTCCGTTCACGGGGGTACGCTTAATCGGCGTTGAAGCCGCTGGTTTTGGTATCGAAACCGGTAAGCATTCCGCTTCATTGACTGCTGGTCGTCCCGGCGTATTACATGGCAATCGTACCTACTTGCTGCAAGACGAAGATGGTCAGGTGATCGAAACCCATTCGGTGTCTGCCGGTCTCGATTATCCCGGGGTTGGTCCGGAGCACGCCTGGCTTAAAGATATCGGCCGCGCTGAATACGTGACGATCACCGATGATGAAGCGCTGAAAGCCTTTCATGACTTATGTCGCCTGGAAGGCATTATTCCCGCGCTCGAATCCAGTCATGCCTTGGCCTATGCCGCCAAAGTCGCACCTACCATGGCGAAGGATGCCGTTTTGCTGGTTAATCTTTCCGGACGAGGCGATAAAGATATGCACACTGTCGCTGAAAAATCCGGCATCACTTTTTAATCATGTCACGAATCGAAATCCGTTTTTCCGAGCTCGCCACGCAAGGGCGTAAGGCCTTGATCCCGTTTATCACCGCCGGTGATCCGCAGCTTGACGCCACGCTGCCCTTGATGAACGCACTGGTGGCGGGTGGTGCCGACATCATCGAACTTGGCGTACCGTTTTCCGATCCCAGTGCCGACGGCCCGACGATACAACGTGCCTCCGAGCGAGCCTTGGCCAATGGCATGACCTTGCGCAAGGTGCTGGCCATTGTTCGCGAATTCCGTTCGTCCAATGCGACAACTCCAATTGTTTTGATGGGCTATGCCAACCCTATTGAAGCCTACGGTCTGGACGATTTTGCGCGTGACGCGCAAGCGGCTGGCGTTGATGGTGTGCTTGTGGTCGATTACCCGCCGGAGGAGTCCACTGAGTTTTCTGCGGCGATGAAGTCTGCCGGGCTTGATCCGATCTTTTTGCTGGCGCCCACTTCAGAGGAAAAACGCTTTGATGATGTAGCGCTGGCCGGTAGCGGTTACATTTATTATGTCTCGCTCAAGGGCGTTACCGGCGCGGCGCACATGGATTTTGCCGAGGTGTCGCGACGACTTCCAGAAATTCGTCGTCGGGTCGGTATGCCCGTGGGCGTGGGCTTTGGTATTCGCGATGCCGAAACGGCGGCGCGCGTAGCCGGCATTGCCGATGCCGTAGTGATTGGCAGCCGTATCATCGAGGAGATTGAGGCGGCGGAACCTGGTCAGGCGCCGGCGCGTGTAACCGCTTTGCTCGCGGTTATTCGCCTCGCCATGGATGCATCGGTCGCCGCTGCTCCTGCGACCCCAGCGGCTGCGCTCTAAGACGTCGCCATCACCATTACGATGAATCACGATTCGCCGCAGACGCTGGCGCAATGGCTGCAGCGTCTGGAGGCGATGCATCCGCGTGGTAGTGATGGCATTGAGTTGGGGCTGGATCGTCCCGCGCTGGTCAAAACGCGTTTGGCGCAGCATACCGATGCCATTGTCATTCTCGTGGC
>CAZFSH010000064.1:1856-3275 GCA_964521935.1 uncultured Propionivibrio sp. | reverse complement strand
GTCATCATTCTGGAAGTCGGCTTGGGCGGACGATTGGACGCGACTAATATCTATGAACCGGATTGCTCGGTCGTGACCACCATCGATATCGACCATACCGATTTTCTCGGGCCTGATCGTGAAGCCATCGGTAAGGAGAAAGCGGGTATTTTCCGTTCTGGAGTCCCGGCCGTATGCGGCGACCCGAACCCGCCTGCGACACTGCTGGAAAAAGCGCAAGCCGTCGGTGCGGCGCTGACCGTGTTGGGGCGCGAATTCGGTTATCAGCGGCTCGATCAGCAGTGGCGTTACTGGGGCCCCCGCGGTAACCGTAATGCCTTGGCGTTTCCCGGCTTGCGTGGACGCAACCAGTTGGCTAACGCCTCAACGGTTTTGGCCGTGCTCGATGCGTTGAATGACAAGCTACCTGTTGCCATGCAGGATGTCCGCCGTGGCTTACTCGACGCGGAAGTGGCTGGGCGCTTTCAGGTCTTGCCGGGGCGACCCACTATCATTCTTGATGTGGCGCACAATGCCCAGTCAATGCGCGTCTTGGCGAGCAATTTGGGCGACATGGCCTTTCACCCCGTGACCTGGGGAGTGTTTGGCATGCTGGCGGACAAAGACGTCGATGCGGCGATTCTGGCGATGAAGGAGCGTGTAGATCGCTGGTTGCCTTGCACGCTTACCGGGCGCCGTGCCACAGCGGCTGACTTTTTGGTGGAGCGCTTGAAACATCACGGAATCTCGGCCATTACACCTTTTGATAGTCCGCAAAATGCGCTGCGTTTTGCGCAAGAGAAGGCAAATGAAGCTGATAGAATTCTTGTCTTCGGATCCTTCCTTACCGTCGCTGCTGCGCTTGATACTCTCGGGCGCACGGCTTGAGCACGATGGCAGCCAAAGCACCAAAAGATTACGCAGGCGCGACTGACCAGGGAATTAACACCGGGTTGGCTGACGCTGATTTGCAGTTAAAGAAGCGCGCCCGCCGTCGCTTGGTCGGCGCCATCGCCTTGGCACTGTTCGCCATCATTGTGTTGCCGGTGGTTATGGATCACGAACCCGCTCCGGTGGTGCCCGATATTCAGGTGCGCATTCCCAGCCCCGGCTCGGATGGCAACACTATTTCTGGATCGGCTGCGCAAGGCAAGCTTGCTGTCAAACCTTTAAGTTTGGCGGGCAATGCTACGAGTACCGCTAGCGCTACGAACTCCCCTAATGCCACGAACGATGATGCGGCGACGCCTAATGAGCCGGCGGTATCTGCAGTCTCTGAGCCATCGCCCACTGTAACGAAACCTATGGTGGCCGTGGCTGCGTCGCCCCCCAGTGAAGCCAAACCGGTTGACAAGGCTCAAGCTGTCGCGCCAGAGCCGCCGGCCGGCAAATCAAAGGTGGCAGCCAAAGCCGAATCGACGAATGCCCAAGCCAAAGACA
>CAZFSH010000064.1:0-1756 GCA_964521935.1 uncultured Propionivibrio sp. | reverse complement strand
GCGTCCAATGGCAAGTGGGTGGTGCAATTGGGCGCTTACCAAAGTTCTGGCAATGTGGCGGTGCTGCTGGCCAAGCTCAAGGAAATTCGTATGCCGGCTTACACCGAGAAGTTTGATTCCCCGCAAGGGCCGCGCACGCGTGTGCGGGCTGGACCGTTTGCCTCAAAAGAGGCCGCGCTGGCGGCACAAAAACGCATCAAGATCATCAATGTTGAAGGTCCAGTTGCCCCAATGTCCGCTAAATGATGACGCATGACCGTTTTTGATTACGTTGTTATCGCTGTTGTTGCGCTGTCAGTATTGCTAGGTTTGTGGCGTGGGGTAGTCGGCGAAGTGCTGGCTATCGCCGGGTGGATTGCGGCTTTCTTTGCGGCGCGTTTTGCCGCGCCCCATGTCGTGCCCGCTTTGTCAGGGGTGATTGTTGAACCGGCAATGCGCCATATTGCTGCATGGTTGTTGGTGTTTATTGTTGTGCTGTTGGTGGTGGCCTTGGTACGGCAAATAATCAAATTGCTGCTCAGAGCCGTCGGTTTGGGGTGGATGGACAGAATTCTGGGGGCGTGTTTTGGTATCGCCCGTGGTTTGCTGGTTGTGCTGTTCGGTGTCTTGGTAGCGGGCTTGACGCCGCTGCCCAAAGCGGACTGGTGGCAGAGCGCTGTGTTGGCTCCGCCGCTGGAAACGGTGGTTATCGCGGCCAAGCCCTGGATACCCCAGGAGCTGGCCAAGCGTATTGGTTATCGGTAGGAGTCGACTATGTGCGGAATTCTTGGTGTGGTGGCAACGACACCGGTTAGTCAGCTGTTGTATGACGGTTTGCAGGTGCTCCAGCATCGCGGGCAGGATGCGGCGGGTATTGCAACCGGTGATGGCGGACGCTTCCATATGCATAAAGGCTCCGGTCTGGTGCGTGACGTGTTCCGGACGCGCAACATGCGCAACCTGATGGGCAATTGGGGGATCGGGCACTGTCGTTATCCCACGGCTGGTTCGGCCTACAACCCGGCTGAAGCACAACCGTTTTACGTGAATTCCCCCTTCGGTTTGATGTTGGCGCACAACGGCAACCTGACTAATGCCGATGAGTTGCGCCGTGACATGTTCCTGCAGGATCTGCGGCACATGAATACCAACTCCGACTCGGAGGTGCTGCTCAATGTTTTGGCGCATGAGTTGCAGGAAGCCTCGACCAAGCATCAGGTGGATGCCGAGATGATTTTCAAGGCAGTCGCTGGTGTGCATCGGCGCGTTAAAGGCGCCTATGCCGTGGTCGCCATGATTGCCGGCTATGGCTTGTTGGCTTTCCGTGACCCCTACGGCATTCGTCCGCTAGTGATTGGGCGTAATGAAACGGCACAAGGCGATGAGTACCTCGTGGCCTCGGAGAGCGTCGCTATTGATACGCTCGGATTCAAGATGCTGCGTGATGTCGCGCCCGGCGAGGCGGTGCTGATTGATCATCAGGGCAAGTTTCTCAGCCGCCAATGTGCCGAGCGTACGGTTCATGCCCCGTGCATGTTCGAGTACGTGTATCTGGCGCGACCGGATTCGCTGATGGATGGCATTTCCGTTTATGAAACACGCGCAAAAATGGGCGAATACTTGGCGGAAAAAATTCGCACAACGATGCCGAATTTGCAGATCGACGCTGTGATCCCGATTCCTGACTCCAGCCGTCATTCGGCCATGGAGCTGGCCCGCGTGCTGGATATTCCTTATCGCGAAGGTTTCGTGAAAAACCGTTACATTGGCCGCACTT
>CAZFSH010000063.1:0-12060 GCA_964521935.1 uncultured Propionivibrio sp. | reverse complement strand
CCAGCATGTCACTCATGCGCTCGGCATAGAGCAGCTCTTTGGCTCGACCTTCGTTAATGTTGGGGTCTACGGCATTGGCCGCATCGAACAAAGCTCTGGCCTCGGCGAAGAGCGCGCTCATGAGTTGTATCAACTCCGGTAGTCCGCGTTGATTTTGACGTAATCGTACGAGAAATCGCACGTCCACACCGTCGCCTGTGCCTTGCCACGCCCCAGATCCACGCGCACGGTAATCTCGGCGGCTTTCATGATGCGCGAACCGGCTTCTTCCTGATAGCTCAGTGCCCGACCTCCGTTCTCGGAGACCAATACTTCTTCGCCCTTGCTGGCCAGCCAGACCTTGACGCCCGCAGCATCAAGATCGGTAATGCCTGCATAGCCAATCGCCGCCAGAATGCGCCCCAGGTTGGGGTCTGAAGCGAAAAACGCCGTCTTCACCAGCGGTGAATGCCCAATGGCATAGGCGACTTTGCGGCACTCCTCGGCCGATGCGCCGCCGCCCACGTTGACGGTAATGAATTTGGTGGCGCCTTCGCCATCGCGCACAATGGCTTGCGCCAGCTCCTGCGCCACGCCAATCACGGCATCACGCACGGCCGCCCAATGGGGTGAGTTAGCGTCATCAATCTGCAGCCCGCTCTTGCCCGTCGCGATGATGACAAAGGAGTCGTTAGTCGAGGTGTCACCATCAATGGTGATGCAATTGAACGAGACATCGGCGGCGTCTTTGGCCAGTTGCTGCAACAGCGCCGGAGCAATGCCGGCATCCGTCGCCACAAAGCCAAGCATCGTGGCCATATTCGGACGAATCATGCCGGCGCCTTTGCTGATGCCGGTGACGGTTACGGAAAAGTCAGCCACCGCGGTTTTGACAACTAAGCGGCGCGATGCAGCCTTGGCGATCGTGTCGGTGGTCATGATGGCGTGCGCGGCGGCATACCAGTTATCCGCCTTCAAATCGGCCTTCGCCGCCGGCAGGCCTGCGATCAACCGATCTACCGGCAAATGCTCAAGAATCACGCCCGTCGAGAACGGTAGCACTTGGCGGTCGATGCAGCCCAGAATGTCGGCCACCGCACCGCAGGTTTTCACCGCAGCCTGCCAGCCCTGTTCGCCCGTCGCGGCGTTGGCGATGCCGGTGTTGATGACCAGCGCGCGCATATCGCTCCCCATTTCCAGATGCTTGCGGCAAGCGGTAACGGGTGCGGCGCAGCAGCGGTTCTGGGTAAATACGCCGGCAGCATGACTCCCTTCCGCTAATTCGATCAAGGTCAAGTCGCGCCGATTGGCTTTGCGTATGCCGGCCTCGGCGGTGCCAAGGCGAACACCGGCGACAGGGAAGAGTTGCTCGGCAGCGGGAGTCTGGTAATTAACGGGCATGGCGATCTTTCAGGTCAAAAATAACAATCGTAACAATGGTTACGCTAAGGAAGCAAAAACATACTGCCAGAGCTGGCGCACCGCTTCGGCACGCGTGGCAACTTCGTCGGGCGAAACGCGCGGACGCAGCCCATTTAAGCGCAGACGATGCTGCAGCCGGCGGTAATCACGGTAGGCATCACGCACCACAGCGGCAAGCTCGACCGGAATCAGCCCCAACTGGGCGGCGATATCAAGCAGGGCAATGTTGCCCAAATTGCCGGTCAGCGCTTCGTGCTGATGGGCATAACCCAGCACCAAATATTGAACGATGAACTCGACGTCAATCAAACCGCCAGGATCGTGTTTGAGATCAAACACCTGGTCACGTGCATCGCCCTTGGTGCCGTGATTGTCCACCATCTTCTGGCGCATCTCGACAACTTCAGCACGCAGCTTCGCAAGATCGCGCTTTTGGCGTAGCACTTCGCAACGAATGCGTTCAAACGCTTCGCCAACGGCCGGATCACCGGCGCTGAAGCGGGCACGCGTGAGCGCCTGGTGCTCCCAGACCCACGCCGATTCAAGCTGATATTTCCGAAACGCCTCGATGGAACTGACTACCAAACCGGAGTCGCCATTGGGGCGCAAACGCAGATCGGTATCAAATAGCTGCCCGGCCGAAGTCTGTGCCGAGAGCCAGGTATTCAGGCGCGTGCCCAAACGGGCATAGGCTTGCCCCGCATCGCTGGTGTCGTCTTCAAACAGAAATACCAGATCGAGGTCAGAGGCGTAGCCCAGTTCCTTGCCGCCCAATTTGCCGTAGCTGATGATGGCAAAGCGCGGTGCCTCGGTGTGACGGGTCAGAATTTTGCGCCAGACGCGACCAATCGCTGCATCCAGCAAGACGTCCGCCAATTTGGACAAGTGGTCGGCGAGCGTCTCCACCGTCAGCAAACCGGCAATATCCTGCGCTAACAAGCGAAACACCTGCGCGTGATGGGTCTCGCGCATCAGATCCATTTGCCGCTCGGTATCCGGTTCGCTCGCGTCTAGCCGCTCATCTAGCTGCGCACGGAATGCCGTCCAGTCCGGTGCCGACTCCAGCAAGCGTGGATCGAGCAATTCGTCGAGCAGGATGGGATGGATTTGCAGGTAGCTGGCCGCCCACGTCGAACTGCTCACCAGTTCCACCAGCTTGGCCAAAGCCTGCGGATATTGTTGCAACAAGGCCAGATAGGCCGCCCGTCGGGAAATGCTTTCCAGCAAATCGAGGCAACGAATCAGCGTCGCATCGCGATTATTGGTGCGCGCCGACGCATCAATCACTTGCGGCAACAGCGCATCGAAGCGCTCACGAATCGAGGCCGTCATTTGCTGATAGCGCGGGCTATCGTGCAAGGCGGCGACGCGCTGCGCCGCCTCTTCGGGACGTGAAAAGCCCAGTTCCTGATACTGCTCAACCATGCCCTCGCTGCCCGCGCTATGCCAGAGCGCGGCGAGCGGATGCTCGCCACTGCGCGGATCGGCGAACACCGCCTCAAACTGACGGCCAACATGGGCGCGATAGCCATCGAGCACGGCCAGCATGTCGTCATAACAGGCAAAGCCCATGGCACTTGCAAGCAAGGCGCGGTCACTCTCTGACTCGGGAATGCTATGCGTCTGGGCATCGTCAAGATATTGCAGGCGATGCTCCAGCCGACGCAAAAAATCATAGGCACGCGTACTGGCAGCAACAGTGTCCTCAGGCAGCACGCCCTGCTCGACAAGCTTGGCCAACACCGACAACGTCGGTTTGATTTGCAAGGCCGGCTCACGCCCGCCGCGAATCAGCTGGAAAACCTGGGCAATAAACTCGATCTCACGAATGCCGCCCGGCCCCAACTTGATGTTCGCCGCCATGTCCTTCTTGGCCACCTCACGGCGAATCTGCACATGCAGATCGCGCATGGCATTGATGGCGCCGAAGTCGAGGTATTTGCGAAACACAAACGGCCGGCGAATCGCCTCCAGCTCAGCATGACGCGCCCCCGTCAGCGGCCGCGCCTTGATCCAGGCATAGCGCTCCCATTCCCGCCCCTGCGAGATGAAATAATTTTCCAGCATATCGAAGGAACAGACCAAGGGGCCGGAGTCACCATTGGGGCGCAAACGCATGTCCACCCGAAAAACCTGGCCGTCACCGGTAATGTCGGCAATCGCATTGATCAGGTTACGGCCGAGACGGGTGAAGAAATCGAAATTGGAAATCGAGCGTTCACCATCGGTATCGCCGGCGTCGGGGAAGACAAAGATCAGATCAATATCCGACGACACATTCAGCTCGCGCCCGCCGAGCTTGCCCATGCCGATCACAATCAGCTCCTGGGCTTCGCCCGCCTCATTACGCGGCACACCATAGCGGGCGCAGAGCGCCGCCATATGCACCCGCAGCGCCGCATCAATGGCCAGCTCGGCGATGCAAGTCATCACTTCGGTCACTTCGGCCAGCGGCGCCTTTTGCGCCAGATCGCGCGCGACTACCCGCACATAGGCACGCTGTTTGAACTGACGCAAGGCGGGCTTCAGGTTGTCTTCTGTCAGCGCATCAGCCGCCAGCATGGCCACCAGCTCATCGCGGGTTAGCGGCACCTCTAGCAGCGCCGCCGCCTCCTCGGCCAGAGCGGGACGGGCAGCGCACAAACGCTGCAGATAACGTGAGTACGTCAGTAGGGTGTCGATCATAAGGTGTTGCTTTGGTAATTTTGGTAATGTCGGTAACGTGGCTAACGCAGTTCCGTACGGCAGGCTAGGCAAAGGCATCAGCTACAATTCGCGCTTTGCGGTTCAGGTTCGTCAGGGGTGGGGCAATTGCGTTTCACCCTATTCTAGACGGAGCACCCGCCCCCGCTGCCAGCTTCCTGTGTCTGACCCCACCCCACCCTCAACAAGTCATCACCGCCTGGATGCGGCAGCGGAACACGTGGTCGAAGCTATCACGGCCCATGTTCCCGAGTCCATCCGCGCCCCGCTTTCACGACAAATGCGCTCGCCCTTGGTGCATCGCCTTGGTCGTTGGCTGCTACGTGTCGCGCTGGTCATCTATTTCGTCTTTGCACTGCTTATTCTGGCGCTGCGCTATTGGGTGATGCCCGAGATTGCCAATTACCGCCCAAATATCGAGCAGGCTCTAAGCACGGCCTTGCAACGCCCGGTGCATATCCGCGAACTCTCGGCCCACTGGGTGGGTTTGCGCCCTGCCGCCTACTTGCGTGGATTGGTGATCAGCGATGCGCAAAATCAGCCTGCCTTGCAGTTGGACCAAGTCGACGCCCAACTCGGGTGGGATAGTTTTCTTGTCGGTAGCTTGCGTCTGGCGCACCTGGAAATTCAGGCACCAGAACTGGACTTGCGCCGCGACAGCACCGGCCAGTTTTTTGTCGCCGGCATGGCGGTGACGCCGGGTAGCGGTGACGACAACGCGCTCGCTGACTGGCTGCTCGCGCAAGATCGGATCGTTGTCCGACAAGCCCATCTACGCTGGCGCGACGAACAACGCGACGCGCCTATACTGGAGCTGAACCAGGTCGACCTCAAGATCGAAAACAGTGGTCGCCGCCACCGCTTTGCCATCAAAACCGCCGCCATAGCGAGCAGCGCCGAACACCTCGATATTCGCGGCGAATTTCATGGACGTGATCTGGCGACATGGCGCGACTGGCATGGCGACTTGTATATCGACGTCGCCAATGCCGACTTGGCCGTCTGGCAACGCTGGGTCGATTACCCCATCGCCCTGACGCAGGGTCACGGCTCAGCCAAACTGTGGTTGGAAGTTGCCGACCAGACTCTGCGCAAAATCACAGCCGACAGCCAGCTCAAGGAAGTCAGCGTGCGGTTGCAGCAGGACCTGCCGGTGCTGGCGCTACGCGACCTGAGCGGACGCCTCAGTCTGGAACGTGACCGGACCGGCTTCGAACTCAAAGCCAACAAGCTGGTGCTATCGACACATGATAACCAGCACGTTGCCCCCATTGTGCCTATCACCCTCAGCTTGCGCATCAACGACACAAGCCCCACCGAGCAACGCGGCCAAGGCAGTGTCAATGCGCTGGATCTGGCCAATTTGAGCGCCTTGGCAAAACACCTGCCCCTGCCCGGCACCATCGCCGCACAACTCGACCATCTCGGTGCGCAAGGCCAGCTTAGTGATGTGCAGTTTTCCTGGGTCAGCGACCATGACGCGCTGCGCCGATGGAATATTGGCGCGCAGTTCAGTGGGCTCGGCTTGCAGGCACTGGGGCCCTTGCCACGCATTCAAGGCGTCAGCGGCAATATTCTGGGCAATCAGGACAGTGGCCGCCTGAGCATTGCCAGCCGCAACGCACAGATTGAACTGCCCACCATATTCCCGGAGCCCCGGATCGACTTTGCCAAGCTCGATGCAGTCGTCGAGTGGGACCGCGCAGCCGAGGGTAGCAATGGTATGCAGATCAACCTGCGCCGAGCCAGCTTTGAAAATCAGGATGCAGCGGGTAGCGCCAGCGGCCAATGGCGCCCCGTAAACGACGATCCCTTGGGCATCATTGATCTGAAAGCCGAGGTGCCTCATGCCGATGGCACCGCTGTCTGGCGCTACTTGCCCACGGTGGTCGGCAAAGCCTCGCGCGACTGGCTGCGTCACGCGGTCACCGGTGGCCAGGCCAGCGGCACCACGCTGACGCTGAAAGGCAAGCTCAGCGAGTTTCCTTTTCGCCGTGCAGACAGCGGTACATTTGAAGTACGCAGCCAGATCCACGGTGCGCGACTGAGTTATGGCGACAGCTGGCCAATTATCGAGGACATAGACGGTGAGCTGGTATTCCATGGGCCGGGCATGCTCATCACGGTAAATAGTGGCACCAGCTCGGGCGCACAGCTGCACCATGTGCAGGCGGAAATTGCCGACCTTGAGCTCCCGACCACGCTGCTCACGGTCAAGGGACAAGCCAGTGGCCCCACCAGCACATTTCTGCGCTTCATCGAAGCCAGCCCCGTCGGCGAAAGCATTGACCACTTCACCCGCCCGATGAGCGCCACGGGCAATGGCATGCTCGACCTGAGCTTGCAACTGCCGCTCGACGACATCGATAAAAGCACCCTGCAAGGCCGCTATCGCCTGGACGCAAACACCGTGCAACTTGACGCGAGCTTACCGCCGGTCAGCGGCGTCAATGGCCAGATCGACTTCACCGAAAACAGTCTGAGCAGCACCACGCTGCGTGGCAGCTTGCTCGGCGGCCCGGTCAGCGCCAGCATCAAAACCGAGAAAGAGGCCATCACCATTGGCCTTTCCGGCGAAGCCACTGTCGCCGGTTTACGCCGCTACGCCTTGCTCGACGGGCTGCCCGCGCTGAATTACCTCAGCGGCTCGAGCAAATGGGCAGGCAATATTCGTGTCGGCAGCAAAGGTACCGAGATCAGCATCAGCTCGAACCTTGCCGGCTTGGCCTCAACCCTGCCGGCGCCGCTAACCAAGAGCGCCGCGGAAAGCCTGCCGGTGCGCTTTGAGCGCAAGCCCCTGCGCACGCCGGCTGCGGACAAAACAAAAGTCAGCTCCCGTGACACGGCGAAGTCACGAGCCAACAATACTAATGCCCCCCCCGGAGATGATCTGCTTGACCTAAGCGTCGGCAAGCAAATTCGTCTGCAACTGGCGCGACGGCTGAATGCCGGCGAACCACGAATCGTGCGTGGCCTGCTCGCCGTTGGGCGATCGACCGCGCGACTGCCGGAGAAAGATTTGCTGCTCAGCCTTGATTTGCCCGCGCTGGATCTCGATTTCTGGCGACAGAATCTCATGCCCCCCAGCACGGCAGGGAGCAGTGGATCAACCGCGACCAGCACCACTCCGTCGGCCAAGTCACCACTCGCACTATTGCCGCTCAGTTTTGATCTACGCACCGACAGCTTGCAACTCATGGACAGGCGTTTCCCCGATGTGCGCGTCACCGGACGGCGTGTTCCGGATGCCGCGGGCGACGGCCAAACGCGTGCGGAAGTCCGCAGTCAGGCCTTCTCGGCAACGCTCGATTACAACGAGCGGGGCGCGGGCCGGCTCACCGGCGTGATACCCCAATTGCTCATCCCGGAAATTCCCGACGACCTCAAAGCCGCCAATTCGCTTGACGCCCCCACCCGCGAGATCATCAAGCGTCTGCCATCCATAGACCTGACAGTAGAAAAACTCGCCTATAAAAAACAAGAGCTGGGTAAGCTGAGTATCAGCGCTGAAAATCGCGCCGGCAGCTGGGATGCCAAACTCGCCCTGCGTAACCCTGATGCCACGCTCGACGGTACAGCCAAATGGCGTCCGGAAGTGACAGCCGGACAGAGCAGCGTGCAACAAACCCAGGTGGACTTCCATGCAGACGCCAAGAGTCTGGAAAAGCTGCTGGAACGGCTGGGGTTCGCCGGCAGCATGCGGCGCGGCAGTGGCCAGTTTGATGGCAAGTTGACCTGGCAGGGTGCGCCAATCAGTGTGGATTACCCAACGCTGGGCGGGACTTTCCAGTTTGAAGCCAGCGATGGTCAATTCAACAAGCTGGAGCCGGGGGTCGGCCGTCTGCTTGGCATTCTCAGCCTGCAATCGCTGCCCCGGCGTATCACGCTGGATTTCCGCGACATCTTCAGCCAGGGCTTCGCCTTCGACCGCATTGCCGGTAATTTTGTAGTCAAACAAGGTGTCATGACCACCGACAATCTGGAAGTGCGCGGTCCGGCGGCCAAAGTGCAGATGAGTGGCCAAGTAGATCTGGGACGTGAGACACAAGACCTTACCGTGCACGTCAAACCAGCCGTTGGCGAAAGCATTGCCGTCGGTGCCATGCTGGCAAACCCGGTGGCAGGTGCGGTGGCCTGGGCCGCGCAGAAGCTGCTTTCGGACCCGCTCGACCAAGCCTTCTCATTTGACTACGCCGTATCGGGCAGTTGGTCCGACCCGAAAGTCGACAAGCTGGGAGATAAGCCCAAATCGACAAACAGCACTGGAACCACCAAATGACTATCGTGAAGATTGCCGCGGTACAAATGATTTCCGGTCCGGATGTCGCCCCTAACCTGCAGCGGGCGGGTGAACTGATCGCCAAAGCAGCGGCCGCCGGCGCGCAACTGGTCGCGCTGCCGGAATACTTTCCGTTGATCGGTGCGAGTGACGCCGACCGACTGGCGGCGCGCGAGCAGGACGGCGCTGGCCCCATACAAAGCTTCCTCGCTCAGCAAGCACGTCAGCATGGTCTATGGCTCATCGGCGGCTCACTGCCACTGTTCGGCCTGCTGCCCGACAAGCTGCGCAACACCCTGCTGATGTATTCACCGGATGGACAGCGCGTTGCCCGCTACGACAAAATTCATCTCTTTGGCTTTCGCAAGGGCGACGAGTTCTACGATGAGTCCGCCACCATTGAGGCCGGCCGGCAGCCGGTGAGCGTCGATGTCATCATGGCGCAAACGGTTGTCCGCGTCGGACTGGGTATTTGCTACGACCTGCGCTTTCCCGAGCTGTTTCGCGCAATGGGCAGCGATGGTGGGCTGGACCTGATCGTCCTGCCCGCCGCCTTCACCGAAACGACCGGCCGCGCGCATTGGGAACTGCTGCTGCGCGCCCGCGCGGTGGAAAACCAATGCTACGTTCTTGCTCCGGCCCAGGGTGGGCGCCATCCTAACGGGCGCATGACCCATGGCAATACCCTGCTGATCGACCCGTGGGGTGATGTCGTCGCCCGTTTTGCCGGCATAGACAATGATGGCAATGCAGGCAAAGGCGAAGGCATCGTGGTCGGTGAACTCGATCTCGGCCGGATTGCCCAGGTGCGCGCCAATCTTCCTGCTTTGCAACACCGAATACTGTGACATCATTCCTTTTATGAACGCACTGACTATGAACGCACCAACCTCGCCTATGCCCCATCTCGACACCGCCAGCCGCTTGCTGCTCGGCGCCAACCAGCTTGATCTTGCCCAGATCGATGGCATTTTTGGCCACATGCTCGGGCACCAGATCGATTACGCCGACCTCTATTTCCAATATGCGCGCTCCGAGGCATGGAGTCTGGAAGAAGGCATCGTCAAGAGCGGCAGTTTCAACATTGAGCAAGGCGTTGGCGTTCGCGCCATTGCTGGCGAAAAAACCGCTTTCGCCTACTCCGACGACATCAGCCTGAAGGCACTCAAAGCCGCCGCCAGAACCACCCGTGCGATTGCCAGCATGGCGGCCTCGGGCGGCCGAAAAAAGATTGCCCTAGTCGGTAGCGCCGCGCACCCGGCGCTCTATGCCGATGCCGACCCGATTGCCTCGCTCGACGCCACACAAAAGGTCAAGCTGCTGGAACGGCTCGAAGCCATGGCGCGTGCGCAAGACTCACGGGTCAAGGAAGTCATGGCGCATATCGCCGGGAGCTGGGAAGTCGTACTCGTAGCGCGCTCCGATGGTCGTATGGGCGCGGATGTGCGCCCGCTAGTCCGCGTGTCACTCACGGTAATCATGGAAGAACATGGCAAGCGTGAGCAAGGCTCCAGTGGCGGTGGTGGCCGTTTCGATTACGGTTATTTCAGCGATGCCGTGCTCAACGACTATGCGCAAAAAGCCGTGCATCAGGCGCGCGTGAACCTCGGGGCCAAACCCGCTCCCGCTGGTGAAATGACTGTCGTGCTGGGTAATGGCTGGCCAGGCATTCTGTTGCATGAAGCGGTAGGGCACGGACTGGAGGGCGACTTCAACCGCAAGGGTAGTTCGACCTTCGCCGGCCGCATCGGCCAGCGCGTGGCCGCCAAAGGCGTGACGGTAGTGGATGACGGTACCATCGCTGACCGACGCGGCTCGCTGACGATTGATGACGAAGGCAATCCGACGCAACGCACGACACTGATCGAAGACGGCATTCTGGTGGGCTACCTGCAAGACACGCTCAACGCGCGCCTCATGGGCGTAGCCCCGACCGGCAATGGCCGGCGCGAGTCGTTTGCCCATTTGCCTTTGCCGCGCATGACCAACACCATGATGCTAGCGGGCAAGCATGCTCCGGAAGAAATCATCCGGTCGGTAAAAAAAGGCTTGTACGCAGCCAATTTCGGCGGCGGACAGGTGGATATCACCAGCGGCAAGTTCGTGTTCTCGACGTCGGAAGCCTACCTGATTGAAGACGGCAAAATTACCACCCCGGTCAAAGGCGCCACGCTAATCGGCAACGGCCCTGAGGCCATGAATCGCGTCTCAATGATCGGCAATGATCTGGCGCTGGACCCCGGTGTCGGCACCTGTGGCAAGGATGGCCAAAGCGTCCCCGTTGGCGTCGGGCAACCGACGGTGCGCATTGACGGACTGACCGTGGGCGGTACCGCCTGAGTTTTCCAAGATCTCTCCACACGCACTTGCCCCTTCCCATGAAAAAACTCGCTTTCCTTACCGCTGTTCTGCTCCCGCTGCTCGCCCACGCCGGCGAGCAAAAGTGCCCGCTGATCACGCCTGACGATCTGCTCCCCTTGCATTTCACCGCCATCGGCGACCCGGCGCGCAACAGCGTCGAGGTGCCCAAAGATCAAGTCGGTGGCCCCTCCGACATGCAGGTCAATATCTGCTTTTACTATGCCGGCAAGCCCGGTAGCCGCAACACCTTCAATATCACTGTCGAAACTTATCTCGACATGGCTGGGGTGCCGCAATGGCTGGAGTCAGTCAATGCGGCAGCAGGCAAGGATGGTGGTGAAGTCACACGCATCGGGGCCGCGACCTGCGAGGCTGGCAATTACTTTATGGATAAGCCCAAGCCGGGCGAAAAACCAGAAAATTACCAACAGCACTATGTGACTTGCGACACGCTCGCCGGCGAGCGGCGCATCAGCGTCGGCTTCGAGCAGGCAGCAAGCGCCGAGGGCCTGCCTTCCGTCGCTGAGGTCAATAGCTTGCTTACCCTTGCGGTAGCTCGGGCCGCAGTGCTGGCCAAGCCGTAAAAGTCAGTCGCTGTGGGACGGCGCCTCGGGGTAATACAAGGCGCGTTCAACAAAATCTGGGCGCACGCGGCTGCGGGGGATTTTGGCATGGGCCCTGGCGGCAGCTTGGGAAGCTGCTTTGGTATTAGTTTTGGCCAAACGCTCGCCGCTTGCTGACTCCTGAAACCAGCGACGCACATCGTCATCAAGCCCAATGCCGTGCATGTAGTTATACAGCGCCTTGTTCAGCGCGCTGCCCAGCACATCATGATCAACGCCAGAGGGGTCAATAAACGCGACGTCATTTTTCGCAAAAGTGGTCGGCGGCAGCGGTACCAGACGCACGCCAAACTTCTCAGGCTCCTTGCCCACGGGCGAATGCACCGTGCACACAAAGCGGTGAAAAAAACCAGACTGGATGCACCCCGCCGCAAAGAGTTGGCGCACATAGTCCAGCGCGTCAACGGTATCTTGTACCGTCTGCGTCGGGAAGCCGTACATCAAATAGGCATGCACCAAAATGCCCGCCTCGGTAAAGGCATGCGTGACACGTGCCACCTGCGCGACGGACACGCCTTTTTGCATGAGTGTCAGCAATCGATCTGACGCTACTTCCAAGCCGCCCGAAATGGCAATACAGCCGCTATCCGCGAGCAGTTGGCATAGCTCCGGCGTAAACGACTTTTCAAAGCGAATATTGCCCCACCAGGAGATCGTGGTGCGCCGACGCAGCAACTCTTCGGCCAACGCACG
>CAZFSH010000062.1:10660-12080 GCA_964521935.1 uncultured Propionivibrio sp. | reverse complement strand
ACATGGATCGGCGCTTCAATGATGTTTTCCAGCACCGTCATGTGCGCCCAGAGATTGAAGTGCTGGAACACCATCGACAAGCGTGTGCGCAATCGCTGCAACTGGTCAGCATGCGGCACCAGATTACCCACGCGATCAGGCACCAGCTGGATTTCTTCGCCCTCTACGAGAATCTTTCCTTGGCAGGGTTTCTCAAGAAAATTGATACAGCGCAGAAAGGTGCTTTTGCCGGAACCGGACGACCCGATCATGCTGATGACGTCGCCCTTCGCCGCTTTCAGCGACACGCCTTTAAGCACCTCGTGATCGCCATATTTTTTGTGGATATTGTCAACGATTAAGGGATACATGCTGTCTCCAGAATTCATAGGTCAGTGAGCACTCTGTGCGCGGCGGGGCATCAGATGTGCCAGCCAGCGATGTTCAATCAGTCTAAACACACCAACCAGCGCAAAGGTAAGAATGAAGTAAATCAGTCCGGCAAAAATAAAGGCTTCAAAGGGAGCGAAATGCCGCGAATACACATCACGCGCCGCACCAGTGATATCAACCAGCGTCACCGCCGAGGCAATGGCGCTGCCCTGCAACATAAAAATCACTTCGTTACTGTAGGCGGGAATCGAGCGCCGCAAGGCCGATGGCAAAACGATACGGCGCAACATCGTGAACCACGTCATGCCTATCGCTTGCGCCGCCTCAATTTCACCATGCGGAATCGAGCGGATACTGCCCGCAAGAATTTCGATGGTGTAAGCCGCGGTGTTCAGCGTGAAGGCCAGCAATGCGCAAAAGAATGGCTCGCGGAAGAGCAACCAGAACGGCGACTCGGCGGCCCATTGATCTTGCAACCACTGAAACTGGGAAAAGCCGTAATAAACCACCAATAGCTGAATCAGCATAGGCGTGCCGCGGAAAAAATAGGTGTAGGCCCATACGGTTCTTGACAACCACGGGCGCCGGGAGACGCGCATGACGGCAAGGGGAACCGCGATGACCAACCCAGCCAGCAATGCCAAAAAAACCAGCTGCAGGGTCAGACCTATGCCGCCAGCATAGTCGGGCAGGCTATCGATGAGTATGCCAAAGTCAAACATCAGAACTCCACAGTCCGCACGCCGACCGAGTATTTTCGTTCAAGGCGATGCAACACCAACGATGAGACACTGGTCACGCTGAGGTAGAGAAAGCACACCACCATGTAGAACAGAAATGGCTGGTGCGTCGTGCGGCCAGCCTGTTCCGCGACAAAATTCATGTCAGCCAAACCGATCAGCGAAACAATCGCCGTACTCTTAACCATGACCAACCAGTTATTCCCAATACCGGGCAAGGCATGGCGCAACATTTGCGGAAACAAAATACGGTAAAAAACCTGGAAACCATTCAGCCCGTAAGCATGCCCGGCCTCCATCTGGCCAGC
>CAZFSH010000062.1:0-10560 GCA_964521935.1 uncultured Propionivibrio sp. | reverse complement strand
AAAAAACCTGGAAACCATTCAGCCCGTAAGCATGCCCGGCCTCCATCTGGCCAGCGGGCACCGCCAGAAATGCGCCACGAAACGTCTCTGTGAAATAGGCGCCAAAAATAATGCCTATGGTCAGAACACCTGCGACGAAGGCATTGAGATCGATCATCTCCCAGCCGAGCGCATCGGTGACCTGGTTCAACATCAATTGACCGCCATAAAACATCAGCAGCATCATGACCAAGTCGGGCACACCGCGAAAAATCGTCGAATACGCGTTGGCCAACCAGACAAAAATGCGCGCCCCCGAAAGTTTCGCTGCGGCACCGACTAAGCCGAGCATAAAGGCAAGCGTCAAAGAAAGTAACGCCAGCCGCAAGGTAAGCCAGCCGCCTTCAAGTATGGATAGCGCGTAGCCATCTAAAAACATGAGAGTACCCCGTACCGCCAGCCTGACGATGTTCGCTCAGGCCGGGGTCAGAAACATCAGTTACAAAGAACGCAATTACTTGCCGTAGATGTCTTCTTTGCCAAAGTACTTCTGGGCGATCTTGTCATAGGTACCGTTGGCACGAATGGCGGCGATGCCCTTGTTCATGATCTCTTTCAGGTCAGCGTCCTGCTTGCGGATAGCGATAGCGATGCCATCCCCCACCACGGCTTTTTCTTCAGCCGTGCTGCCGTAGATTTTCTCGCCGAGCACGCCATAGCCCTTGCCTTCGTCACCCGACAGGAAACCGCCCTTGGCTTCCCAGTAGTCAGCCAACACGCTATCCAGACGTCCGGCTTTCAAGTCAGCGTAGGCTTCCTCCTGCTTGGCATAACGGGTGACCGTGACACCAGACTTTGACCAGAACTTGGTCGCGAAGTTGTCAAACACCGTACCACGCTGCACGCCCACTTTTTTGCCTTTGAGCGTGGCGGCGTCGGGCTTGAGCGGCGAGCCATTTTTGCCAATCAGCGCGATCGGTGACGCGTAATATTTGTTGGTGAAATCGACCTTGGCCTTACGTTCTTCGGTCACTGACATCGAGGCGACAATAGCGTCAAACTTGCGGGCGATCAGTGCGGGGATCATGCCATCCCAGTCCTGCTTAACCCAGGTGCACTTGAGCTTCATTTCGGCACAAATGGCGTTACCGATATCGATGTCCAAACCATTCAAGGTGCCATCGGTAGCCAACCCGTTAAAGGGAGGGTAAGCGCCTTCACTGGCCAAGCGAACTTCTTTCCACTCTTTTGCGCTGGCACCGAGTGCCAACAAACCCAATACTGCTGCAACTGCCAATTTCTTCATGCTTGTCTCCTTGGTTGTAATTTGCATCATGAAAAACTGAGCCGACAAAACAGCCATACGGCACGTAAAAATTTTTTGGTACTTTGGTCGTTATTTATATCCCTATTGCCGCTGAGGTTTCAATCAATACCCAGCATAACACGTGCCTCCGCTGGCGTCGCGACCTCGCGCCCGAGTGTCTTGGCGATTGTGGCCAGACGCTCCACCAGCTGGGCATTACTGCTTGCCAATTCGCCCTTGCGGAAATACACATTGTCTTCAAAGCCGGTACGCACATGCCCGCCCAGAATGATGGCCATCACACCGAGGGGCAACTGTGCGGAACCAATACCGGCGACCGTCCAGGTTGCCCCTGCGGGCACTTGTGACTTGAGATACATCAGCGCCTCGGGGGTTCCGGGCATGGCACCGGGTACACCCAACACAAAGTCCATGTGGGTGTTGGCTGGCAACCAGCCTTTCTTGATCCAGTACTGTGCCGTGGCAACCATGCCCGCATCGAAAATTTCCAGCTCCGGCTTAACGCCATAGCGTTTCATCTCAGCCAGAAATGTCTGCATGTCAGCAGGCGCATTCAGAAACACATCGCCACCGAAATTGACGGACCCCATACTCAAGGTAGCCATCTCCGGAGACAAGCTCACGGGCGCGACACGCTCTTCGGCTGTCATGCCGACCGCCCCGCCTGTCGAGACCTGCACGATGGCGTCGCAACGAGCGCGCACCTCAGCAATGATTTGGCGATACGTTTCTTTATCTTGCGTGGCGCTCCCGTCGGGATTGCGCCCATGCAGGTGCACAATGGAGGCGCCAGCTTTCACGCACTCGGCAGCGGCGATGCCAATTTCTTCAGGGCTAATGGGTAATGCGGGTTGTTGTTCACGCGTGACTTCAGCACCGGTCAGCGCAACAGTGATAATGAGCTTATCCATTTCGGCAGCCTGTCCTTATTTTGCGGGTTGCGGGCCACGCTGACACGCGGCAGGAACCACACAGGTACCCGAAGCCTTGCAGCACACAATGGGCTCCGCCAAAACATTGGCGGCCGAAACCTGACCGTCAATCTTGGCGGGGACGATCACCTTACGGGCCTCGAACTCCATCTTGCGCGAAGTTTTGCCCATCGACACGATGCGCCCTGTCGCTTCGATATAGTCACCCGCGTATACCGGGGCAAGAAACTGGATGTTGTCATAGGCCACAAACAGGCCTTCATCGCCGTCGCTACGAATCAAGAGCTCCGTCGCCACGTCGCCAAACAAGTGCAGCATCTTGGCGCCGTCGACGAGATCGCCGGCATAGTGGGCATCGTGGGCGCTCATGCGCAGTCGGATCAGGCTGGTAATTTCGCTCATGGGTGCTCCCCGGGTATTGTTTCAGGCCGCCTTGCGCTTTATCCACTCATGGATAGCGAAAGATGCCACATCTTCAGCGTAGGACTTCGTACCAAAGCCAGCGTCGTAACCCAGCTCCTTCGCCAACTCATGGGAGATACGGGGGCCACCGACCACCAAAATCACCTTGTCACGCAAACCTTCCGCCTCCAGTAGATCAGAGAGCTTGGTCAGATTATCGAGGTGAATATTCTTCTGCGTTACGATCTGCGACACCAGAATAACGTCCGCCTTTTCTTCGATGGCACGGGCCACCAGTTCTTCCGAGTCCACCTGTGCGCCCATGTTGATGGCCTTGACCTCGTGGTAGCTCTCCAAGCCCTTGTGGCCGTTGTAGCCCTTCATGTTCATGATGGCGTCGATGCCCACCGTGTGTGCATCGGTTTCAATACAAGCGCCAACAACGACCATTTTGCGGCCCATTTCTTTGGCGATCAGCTCGTTAATCCCATCTTTGTCGAGCACTTCAAACTCGGGCTTGGCAACCTTGATCCGCCCCATATCGACACGATGCTTGCACTGGCCGTAAACGATATAAAAGCTGAAGCCCTGGCCCATGTCCTCGCAATGTACGACAGCCGGTTCCTCCAAGCCCATTTCCAGGGCCATTTGGCGGGCGGCCTCTTTGGCGTTTTCATCCAGCGGCACAGGGAGCGTGAAAGACAATTGCACACGACCATCATTCATCGTGTCACCATAGGCTTTCACCCACTTTTCGGTATGAGACTGTGTGGCTTGTTCGGTCATCTTAATTGCCCCCCTTGAGCATCAGTTCCGGGAACGGGTTGAAGTAATCGGGTGCCTTGCTGATCACCCCATCAAGGCCTTTACCACCTTGCAGGGTGCGCGAAATTTCGGCAAATGAGCCTTTGGCAATCGCCGCTGGCAAGCCAATTTTTTCGATTTCAGCAAGGATATCCACCGTTTCACTCAAGACTTGCTGCGCGCGCTGCTCGATCTTGCCACCGGGCTTGAACTGCACCTCCTGATGCAAATCGCGCATGGTGCTGAACACATATTTGGCATTTTGCACAGACAGGAAGCGATCCTGGATGAAGGGGGTGTGGATCGCTTCGGTCATCATGCCCAGAAGGTGCACGTTTTGTTGTGTGAGAACGCTGACCATGTTGAACAGGGCATCCTGAATGTGGCCCTTGAAAACATTTCCGGTCATGTGCTTGGTCGGCGGCATGTACTTGAGCGCCGCATCCGGGAAAACCTGACGAACCAGCTGCGCGTGCGCCAGTTCCCACAAGAACCCATTCTCCAGATCCGGGTTGATTTCAAAGGCGTGACCCAACCCCATCTGCTCAGGCTTCAGGCCAGAGATGTAAGCGAATTGCTCGTTGATCAACTGCGAGGCGAGAACCGTGTGTGCGGCATCGTAGGCGTCAGCTGTTGTGAGGTAGTTGTCTTCACCGGTATTGATGATGATGCCGGCGTAGGCATTGACCATGCGCGAGAAAAACTGGTCAATGAAGGTCCGCTTCATGTTGATGTCACGGAAAATAATGCCGTACATGGAATCGTTCAGCATCATGTCCAAGCGTTCCATGGCGCCCATGGCTGCAATTTCAGGCATACACAAGCCGGAGCAGTAGTTGGTCAAGCGAATATAACGCCCCACTTTTTGACCAATTTCATCCAGCGCTGCCCGCATCAACTTGAAATTTTCTTGCGTTGCGTAGGTACCGCCGAAGCCTTCGGTAGTGGCACCGTAGGGCACGTAGTCAAGCAAGCTTTGGCCCGTGGAGCGGATCACGGCAACAATGTCAGCGCCCTGCTCAGCCGCAGCGCGCGCTTGCACGATGTCTTCGTAGATATTGCCGGTAGCAACGATCAAATACAGCCAGGGCGTCGGTGCCTCACCGACCGATGCAATGTGCTTGCTGCGCACTGCGCGCTGCTTGGCAATATGCTCGCAAGCCTTGGCGGCGTAAGCAGTCGCCGATTTGCGGGCAGCCTCTTGATTCTTTGGCTGCGCCAAAACCAACTTGCCCGCAACAACAGCTTCTGCCACCTGCTGCGCCGTCATGCCATGATCGGCCATGGCCCCAGCGACTACCGGTGCAGCGCCGTGCGCCAGCAGGTTTTGCTCCTGCAAATGCTGCACCAGACGATTGGGCAAAGGCACTTCGTTTTCATCGACACCATCGACCCCCATTAGGCGCAACGTGGCACGCTCGACGGTCGTCGTCGTATATTGGCTCATGTCGTCAAAAACACTATGCGCGATCTTGCGTGCCGATTCGCGCGCACGATCGATTTGCGACGGGTCAAGGGTGAGCTGAGTCATTAATGGGCTCCTGCGGTCGTAAGTTAATTTAATTGTTCTTCCAGCATGACATCGGTAACGACATGCCCAGCAAAAGTGCTACGTGCGGCAGCGAGAAACTCCTGTGCATCAAAACTGCCGCCAAACGGTGAAAACGGGTTGAGTGTAACGCCAGCGATTTGAATGCCGCGTAATGCCAGCAAACGGCCACCATTTTTGTTGAAGGTAACCAGGTCAGTATTGTCGATAAATAGCTTGGTGCCATCGGCAACGACAACGCTCAGACCTGCGTGACGAGACAGCAGGTCTGTGAATGCTTTCCACAGAACGCGCCCCACTGCGCCTGAGACGGCAATAGTGCCTATCGCTGGGCAATCCAATGCCAGCAGTGTCTTGGCGGCATTGAGTGTGGGAATTTCTTCATCGAAGATACAGGCGCCATCTGCAGACCATACACCAACACGACCGCGCTCAACCACCGATGCGACGCGAGCCGCCAGCGTACTGTCTGCTGCCGGGATACCCAGGATGCCCAGACGATCACGGGTCTTGCGCAATACGTCGCCAATCCCACCGCCAATCGCTGCTCCCGTTGATAGGATCACGCCATCAGCGATGGCCGGCGAGGCATGGTGGCTGCGACCGAGCGCGCCATCGAGAATCACCAGGGAGGCGCCGCACTGCTTGAGCAGCGCAATGATTTTGTGCTGATCGTGACTGCGCGACGCCCCGGCGATTTCCATTTCGCCATGGTCCAGGCTACGTATGATCACGATCTCGCCCATCGGGCTGTCGATGTCTGTGCTACCCAGCTGACGCCAGCGCACTTTAGAGCGCAGCAAGGTGTCGCGCGCCGTCGCCACCAGGCAGCCAGGCCACACCATGACTGGCGGTTTCGGGATCGAAAAAACTTGGTCCCGCTCCTCGCCATCGCGGCCGATCGAGGTGACACCGACCGCAACATTACGGTCATGTGCTTGGGAGAGTAAATGGTTAAGGCAAACCGTTTTACCCGTGTTCTTGGTCATGCCCATTACTGACAGTGTGGTCATACCACCGTGTCGAATGCTGTCCCAGAGAACACTCTTAGTCATGATCGTCGTGTTGGGCTTAGCTTAAACGTACAAGTCTTCAAACAATTTGCGCAGTGTCGGACTCTCGCGCAAGAGGTGCAACGAAAACTTGGCGTGATCGGTGGCGTAGCCGTTACCGACAATCATCTCGACATCTTTGCCAACGCCTTCGGCGCCCAGTGCCGCCGCAGTAAAGCTCGTCGCCATCGAGAAGAAATAGATTTTTCCGTGGTCACGCGTCGCCAAAATGCTGCCCATCTCGGTATTTTGGATGTTCACACAATTGATCGTCACATCCGCCATTTTGCCGTTAGTGACTTTCGCGACGGCTTCCATCAAGGCAACGGCGTCGGTAGCATCGACCTGCAGCGCATGGTCGGCCCAGCCGAGATCTTTCATGCGCTGACAATCTTTTTCGAAAGGCGAAACACCAATTACGCAGCCGGCAGGACCAACCCGCTTCTTGGCTTCATAGACGCACAGCGTGCCGGATTTGCCGCCGCCACCGATGACAACCACGGTATCACCGGCCTGAACCAGGCGTGCCGTCTGAGCCGGAGCGCCTGCGACATCGAGAATGGCCAAGGCCATTTTTTCATCAATATCATCCGGCAACTTCGCAAACAAACCAGTCTCAAAAAGGATGGCTTGACCTTTGATATCGACCTGATCCTTTTCGATATGCACCTTCTTGATTTCGTCGATCTTGAGCGGCGTTAACGACAGCGAAACCAATGTCGCGATCTTGTCACCGACCTTCACATCGACTTTGCCTGCCAACGCCGCGCCAATTTCTTTGACCGTACCAATCAGCATGCCACCGGAACCGGTAACTGGATTGTGGTGCTTGCCGCGCTGCTCGACGATGCCGAGCACGGTCTCGCGAATCTTGGCTTCGTCACCATTGGCTTCTTTTTTGATCTGCGTAAAGCTCGCGGAATCAATATTCAATGCCAGGACATCAATGAGAATCTCGTTGTCGTAGATCTCCATCGAATTGTCGATTTTCCATGCGCCCTGAGGCAGAACACCCTTGGGCTCAATGACGCGGTGGATTCCGTATGGATTGCCGTGTTTCATGATTAACCGTTCGTGTGCGAGGGAAGGGCAAAGTCCTGACCGAGACCGGGCATTTCAACGGTCTTGCCGGCATAGTTGCGGCATTTGACCGTGGTTCCCGAGCCATCCGGCAACTCTTCCTCACGTACATAGGTGGGGATGATCGGCAGTTTGCCCAAACCACCCAGGCCATCAACGATGAAGGTCGGTACCGCAGGGCCACTGATCCAGCCGCGCAACCCCTCATACAGCTCAAGCATGCGCTTATGCGGCACGATGAAGTGATGCGCGCCTTCGACCATGTCGGTGGAATAAACGTAGTAGGGGCGAACGCCCATTTCGATAGTCTGCAGGAAGAGCTCGCGCAGCACTTCCACATCATCATTCACGCCCTTCAGACAAACGGTCTGCAGCCCCATCATGATGCCGGCCTTCTGGATCATCTTGACGCGCTCACGCAGCAAAGGCGTGATCTCTTTCGGGTGATTGATGTGGATATTGATCATCTGCACGCGATGCTTCTCCAGCACCGCGCAAAGCTCCGGGGTAATACGTGTCGGTAGCTGAACCACCATGCGAGAGCCCATACGCAGGAAACGGACGTGGGGCGCACGCCGACGCAATTCGCCCAGGATGTAGTCGAGCCGCTCGTCAGAGAACGTCAGGGGGTCACCGCCCGAAAGCAGTACGTCCTGAATTTGATCGTTGCTGGCGATGTAGTCAATCGACGCTTCGATTTCATCTTTTGCTACCGTGCCGGCAGGCTGCGACACCATGCGCTTGCGGGTGCAGAACCGGCACAAGGTTGCGCAGGTATTGGAAACGAGAAAAAGAACGCGACGGGGGTAGCGATGAACAACGCTGGTGCCGGGAATCGTGTCGCCTTCCTCACCCAACTGGTCGAGCAAGGTGGCAAATTGGGGCTTCGTCTCTTCTGAGAAAGTCGGCAAGTACTGCTTGCGAATGGGGCAGTTAGGATCGTTCTGATCCATCAGTTTGGCCATATAGGGTGTCACAGCAACGGCAAACTTGCTGTACACCGTGTCATCCACATCCTCAACATTATTGAGCACGCCCATCATCTCTTTATGGTGAGCATAGCGTCGCGCGAACTGCTTTTGCCAAGACTCGGAAGAGGGGTCATAAGCATCTAGCGCCTCACGCGTGAGCAGTTTGTTGGTTTGACCGGCAAATTCGACTGTTTGCTGCATGTGAGAGCCCCTTTGGTAGGAAATTTTTAGAGTGACTACCCTAACTTCGACGCAGTTTAGGGAGTCGGCCAGCCGATATGCACTATCAAAGTGCATTTTCTTGACGTAAGATTTCAGTCAGAATGACTGATCATCAATCAAAGTGACTTAACCATGGCTACATCACTGGATAATCTTGACCGCAAGTTGATTGAGCTATTGGCAACGAATGCCCGGCTCCCGGTTGTGCAATTGGCTAAAGCACTCGGCTGCGCCCGCAGTACCGTTCAACTGCGCATAAAGACACTTGAGGATAGCGGGCAAATCACCGGCTACACCATCACCCAGCCGGCTCCGGTTCGTGGCACGCGTGTACGCGCCATGGTGCTGATGGCGATTGAGACAAAGTATGAGATCGACATTCTCCGGGCGCTATCCCGTCGCTATGAAATCAACAAGCTGTATTCGGTCAGCGGTCGTTTTGATTTGTGTGCCATGCTCACTACCGAATCTACGGAAGAACTCGACGCCCTGATTGACCGTATTCGCGAAATCAAGGGCATCACCGATACCGTGTCCACGGTGCTGTTGAGTTGCAAACTCGACCGGCCAGAGTAGTGGCCTAGAGCTTAACGCCCAGAGGATTTGGTTGCCTCCAAGGCGGTTTGCGAGCATAGTGTTGGCCGCGAATGCTTTATGTGTTCTCGACAAGCTCGGCATTCGGTCGGGCTTTTTTTGTTCCCCTCCCGAAGGGCATCACGATGGCCAAAGAAGAACTTCTCGAAATGGACGGCGTGGTAATGGAAGTTCTTCCTGACTCCCGCTACCGCGTCACACTGGATAACGGACACGATCTTGTCGCGTACAGCGCTGGCAAGATGCGCAAGCACCACATCAAAATTCTTGCTGGTGACAAGGTGTCGCTGGAGATCTCGACCTACGACTTATCAAAAGGTCGCATCACCTTCCGTCACATTGAAACGCGCGGACCCGCACCCGCGGGCAATCGCAGCAGCTACCGTCCTCCCCGTCGGTAAGAGGGCTTGTCCGGCTACGCAGTAAAGTTTCAAACCGTTTCCATCACGGGCAGTGCCGATCTCGACATCCGCGCCCTACGTGATCGACAACAATACGACGATCCTGATGGGTTGGCGCTTGCTGCAGGCATTTCCCCAGCCTGCTGGCCGCTGTTTGGCCAAATCTGGCCTTCAGCTCAAAAACTGGCGGACCTCATGTCCGACTGGAACCTCGGTGCGCTACGCATTCTGGAAATCGGCTGTGGCTTGGCTTTAGCCAGCCTGGTCATTCACCGTCGTGGTGGTAATGTCACGGCCAGTGATTGTCATCCACTCACCGAAACTTTTTTGCAGGCCAACCTGCTGCGCAACGCCCTCCCTCTGATGCAATACGGCACGGGAAACTGGACACGGGCAAATCCGGCGCTCGGGCGCTACGATCTGATCATCGGCAGCGACGTGCTCTATGAGCGCGACCATCCTGAACAACTGGCCAACTTCATCGAATGCCACGCCGATGACAGTGCGCAGGTGCTGATCGTCGATCCAAACCGGGGTAATCGCTCAGCATTTAATCGTCACATGCGCGGCAATGGTTACCGACTTACCGAAAGCCCGATCACCTCACCCATGAGCGATGGCAGCCCCTATCGCGGCCGCCTACTCAATTATCAGCGCAGCCGCGGAATCGCTATTCCACCGTTACTGACTTAGCCAAATTACGCGGCTTATCAACGTCGGTGCCTTTGACCAAGGCAACGTGGTACGACAGTAACTGCAAGGGCACGACATGGAGCACTGGCGATAACAAGCCGTAGTGCTCGGGCAAACGCACGATGTGTACGCCAGCCCCCGCATCCACATGTGAATCCGCGTCAGCAAACACATAGAGCTCGCCACCGCGTGCGGCGACTTCCATCAGATTGGACTTGAGCTTCTCCAATAGCTGGTCATTGGGTGCCACGCTGATCACGGGCATATCCTCATCGACCAAAGCCAGCGGACCGTGCTTGAGCTCACCGGCCGCATAGGCTTCGGCATGGATGTAGGAAATTTCCTTGAGCTTGAGGGCGCCTTCCAAGGCAATCGGAAAGTGGTGCCCACGGCCGAGAAAGAGGGCGTGATGCTTGTCAGCGAAACGCTGCGCCCAGTGCTTGATCTGAGGCTCCAAGGCCAAGACTTTTTGTACGGCAACGGGCAAGTGGCGCAAGGCTACCAGATGCTCTGCCTCAGCGTCTGCCGCCAGTTTGCCGGTCTGTTTGGCCAAG
>CAZFSH010000061.1:0-12108 GCA_964521935.1 uncultured Propionivibrio sp. | reverse complement strand
GACCATGTGCTCGGGGCCGTTCATCAGGGCCTCGAAAATGTGTTCCTTGACCATCACCGCGCCCATCGGGATGACGCCGTTGGTCAGGCCCTTGGCCATGTTGATGATGTCCGGCTCGACAGCAAAACGCTGGGCACCGAAGGCGGCACCGACGCGACCGAAGGCGGTGATAACTTCATCAAAAATCAGCAGGATGCCATGCTTGTCGCAGATCTCGCGCAGCTTTTGCAGATAGCCGATCGGCGGCACGATGATGCCAGCCGAGCCTTGCGCCGGCTCCACGATCAACGCGGCAATGTTCGAGGCGTCGTGCAGGGCCACGAGGCGCTCCAGATCATCGGCGAGGTGTGCACCCCAGGTCGGCTGGCCTTTGCTGAAGGCCATGTCGGCAAGGCTGTGTGTGTGGCGAATGTGATCGACGCCGGGCAAGAGATTGGCCGAGAAGGCTTTGCGGTTGGCCACCATGCCGCCCACCGACATGCCGCCGAAGTTCACCCCGTGGTAGCCCTTTTCACGGCCGATCAGGCGAGTGCGCTGGCCTTCGCCGCGCGCACGGTGGTAGGCCATGGCGATTTTCAGCGAGGTGTCGGCCGACTCGGAGCCCGAGTTGGTGAAGAACACGCGGGTGAAGCCTTTCGGGTCTTTGTTCGGGTTGGCGAGATTGACCACCTTGTCGGCCAACTCAAACACCTTGTCGTGCCCCATCTGAAAGGCCATCGAATAGTCGAGCTTGGCCACTTGCTGCTGCACTGCCTCGACGATCTTCGGGTGGCAATGGCCCACGCCCGAGGTCCACAAACCCGAGAAGCCATCAAGCAACTGGCGGCCGGTGTTGTCGGTGTAATAGTGACCCTTGGCCGAGACCAGCATGCGCGGCGATTTGCGGAAGGCGCGGTTGGCGGTGAAGGGCATCCAGTAAGCATCAAGCTTGGTCATGTGGGCGGCTCCAAAAGCAGGAATTTGATTGGCGCTTATCTTAGGCAGGTGTTTAGGTGCAAAAAATAACAATCTATGCAATGATAGTTTCATGAATATGAAACTAATATCTGGCCAGTTAGGCAAGGGCCAGCGGCGCCGCGCGCTGCTCGCGCAGGTGAGTGAAGCCGACTTGCGTTTGCTGCGCGTGTTTATCGCCATTGCCGAAGCGGGCGGCCTCTCGGCGGCGGAGCTGGCGCTCAACATCAGCCGCTCGGTGATCAGTCGCCATCTCAAGGATCTGGAAGCGCGCCTGGGCGTGCGCCTGTGCGAGCGCGGGCGTAGCGGCTTTGCGCTGACCGCCGAGGGTGCGGTGGTGCTCAAGGCGGCGCGTGAACTGATCGGGCAGATCGACGCCTTTCGCAATCAGATTGCTGAGCTGCATGATGAAGTGCGTGGCGACCTGCACATTGCCGTGTTCGACAAGTTTGTGACCAACCCGAACTGCCACGTCGCGCAAGCGATCGCCGACTTTGGCGACGAGGCCCCGGCCGTGCGCGTGCATGTGCACATCGCGTCGGGCACCGTTGCCGAGCAGGGCCTGCTCGACGGCCGCTATCAGGTCGCCATTCAGCCCTTTCACCGGGCCAGTGACAGCGTGCGCTCGCTGCCTTTGTTTCAGGAGCAGATGCACTTGTATTGCGCGGCGCATCATCCGTTCGCCGCCAATCGGCCGTCCGATGAGGTGCTGCGCCGCTCGGCCTTTATCGGCCTGTCTTACCACTCACAAAACATGGAAACCTACTGGCGTCTCGGTCTGGAACCGCGCGCCACCGCATCGGATCAGGAAGGCACGCTGGCGCTGATTGCCTCCGGCCGCTATCTCGGCTTTTTACCCGATCACTACGCCCGGCGTTTTGAAGACGCGGGCATGATCGTGCCGGTCCCGGCGGAGGGATTCAGCTATTTATGCGACTGGCACGCCGCAGTACGTCGCCTGCCGGCACCCACGCGCCTGGCCAATGCCTTCGTTGCCTGCCTGGCGAGCGTGCATGCGTCCGGCAAAAATCAGTCGCTGTGACACGGCGCCGATGCACGAGGGAATGGCTTGCTGGGGACTGGCGGGAATCGACCTTGGATTCAACCGGTCATCCGCATCGCAAAAAACCAAAAGGCTACTTCAGCTTATCAAGCAGCCATTCGATTTACTTGATCTCTGTTATCTCATCTGGCTGCCAGCTCTTGTCGAACCAACTTTACTCCGGGCCATACAGACGCAACATTGGGAACCAGCCTTTGCCTGGTACGGTTTGCAATCGTGTTAAGCATGCTGACAAGGGCTTGGACAAAACAGAGAATTTTTATTCGCATACCTTAGCGCGCTTCTAACGTTGCTCGACGAACTAGATATTCCTCATAATGGCTGACATAACTGGAGCAACAGATGTACCGCCATTCCGTATCGTCAATCTTCGCCGTAGTTGAGGTTGCGGCAGACACTCATAAATCCGTGGGAGACGGCGAGCGTGCTCGATAACCATACGGCGACCTTGTCCGCCCTGATCTGCCTTGGCCTGGCGACGCTGATGATGGGTGCGCTGTGGTATCAACAGAGTCAGCTGCGCACGGCGCTGCGCTGGTGGTTCTTCGGGATGCTGGCGAATTTCCTCGCCTTTCTGGTCCTCGCGGTGCGCGGCAGTATCGAGAACATCACGCTCAGTTGGTTTGGTCATCTGCTGATGACCTTCATTCCCAACCTCACCCTGATTATCGGCACACTGTTGATTTATGTCGGACTCAGCGAGTTTGTCGGCGTCGCCGTAAAACGCCGGGCAGCGCTCGGCGTGCTGGTCATCACTGTCGTCAGCTATGCCTGGAATGTCCTGATCATCCCGAGCCAGGTGGGCATGGCCGCCGCCGTGGCGGTAGCCGTCGTGCTCGTGTCGCTGCTGTGTCTGCAGGTGCTGCGGGACCCGGCGGCGCGGCCGTTGCGCCCGGCCTCCTACATCGTCATGGGGTCCATCGGCTTGCTGATCCTGATTGCGCTGTTGCGTCTGGTGGTGATCTTCCTCGAAAAAGCGGCGGGGGCCAGTCTCCATAATGGCGTACTGCCGGTATTGCTGTTGTTGATGTATCCACTGGTGTTGCTGTTCACCAGTATCGGCCTGATGCTCCTGCTGACGCAGCGGCAATCGCAGCAGATTCGTGGCGATCTGCAGGCGCTGGAGGAGGCATATCAGGCGCTGGCGGAAAGCGAAGGCCGACTGGCGCGTGCCGAACTGGTGGCGAAGTTTGGTAACTGGGAACTGGACCTGTCGACCCGCACCATCATCGGTTCGGCCGGGGCAAAGAAAATTTATGGCATCACGGGCAGCATGAGCCTTGATGAGGCGCGCCGCTTGCAGTTGCCGGAATACCACGCGGCACTCGACAGTCGGACCGAAAAGCTGGTCACTGCCAATGTGCCCTATGACGTGCAGTACCAGATTCGCACGGCGGACACCGGCGAGCTCAAGGATATCCATTCGGTAGCCATCTACGATGCGGTACAAAAAAAGATCTTTGGCATCGTGGTCGACATCACGCTGATGAAAAACCAGCAGCGCGAGCTCGAACGCCAGGCCCACTTTGATGTGCTGACCGGGCTGCCCCGGCGCAATCTGCTGACTGACCGGCTGGCCCAGGCCATAGCCCTGAGCCAGCGGCAGGGAACCCGGCTGGCCATTGCGTTCATCGATCTTGATGGCTTCAAGGCGGTTAATGACCAGCATGGTCATGAGGCCGGTGATGCGGTGCTGGTGGCGGTCTCGGAGCGGATGAAGGCGAGCTTGCGCAGCGCCGACACGCTGGCGCGCTTTGGTGGGGATGAGTTCGTTGTCCTGCTGACCGATGTGCCCAGCGACGCCGATTGCGAACAATCCCTGGTACGCCTGATTCAGGCGGCCGCCGAGCCGGTGCACCATGGCGACCAGCTATTGGCCGTCTCCGCGAGCATCGGCTACACCTGTTTTCCCGATGACAACAGCGATGTTGGCGGCCTGCTCAGTCATGCCGACATGGCGATGTATGCCGCGAAGCAGGCAGGCAAAAATGGCTACTGCCGCTACGCCAACATACCCTGAACGTATCCTACAGCGCCACGGCCGCTATTACTTACCTTTTGATGTGCCACTGCCGTTGCGCCCTGAGGCCATGCGGTAGGGCTACGCGCTTACAGTCCAGTTAGCAGAAATGGCCATCGTACTGCTCCGCAGAGGGATTCAGTTACCTCTGCGAATGGCGCGCTGCGGTGCGCCGCTTACCCGCGCCAACGCGTTTGGCTAATGTGTTTGTTGATTGCCTGGCGAGCGTGCATGCGTTCGGCAAAAGTCAGTCGCTGTGACACGGCGTTCGTCGCTACGCATACGGCGCAGGGCAGGCCATTGTCCGCGATCAAGTCTTTGCTTGAGGATGATCGCCTGACTGGACGCCTGCGTTGAATTGCGCAAAGTCAGGTTTGCGCTTCTCAAGAAACGCACTGAAGGCCTCTTTGGCTTCGGGCGATACCAGTCGTTGCCGAAATAGCCCGCCTTCGAAAGACATCGTTTCACGCACCCTATCTTTCTGCGCACGTTTTAACAGTTGTTTGGTGAGGAGCAATGAAGCGGATGGTTGCGTGGTCAGTTTGCGGCAACGCGCCAGAGCATGTTCCAGCACGTGGCCGTCCGGCAGGATGGCATTGCCAATACCCGTTTCAACGGCGACTTGTGCAGAGAAGGGTTCGCCAAGAAGCAGCAACTCGGCCGCACGGGCGTAACCGACACGCATGGGCAATAAGACACTGGACCCCGCCTCAGGCGTCAAGCCGAGATTGGTAAAGGGCAATACGAATTTCGCCGAGGCACCGACATAGACCATGTCGCAGTGGAGCAGCATGGTCACGCCCACACCAACCGCGACACCTTCAACCGCCGCAACAAAGGGCTTCTGGAGCGTAGCCATGGCAGTGATAAAACGAAAAACGGGGGCACTCTCTTCCATGGGCGGATTGGCCAGAAAATCGGTGAGATCGTTGCCCGCCGTGAAATTGCCGCCCGCCCCCGAAACGAGAATCACCTGCACCGCCGGGTCGGCATCGGCAGCAATCAGCGCATCGCCCATACGCTGATACATATCTGCCGTTAGCGCATTCTTTTTCTCAGGGCGTGCCATTTCAATGTGACGGATGCCGTCAATCAGGGTGCTGCGGAGTGTCTCAGTCATCGTGTCGATTCCGATCTGGATATTGCGGGGGGTGGGTTTTGCGAGGCGGTGTTGGCTTACTGAAGGGCCCATAGTAGACCGCCCCATGCCGTCGCTGCCCCCCCATCAATGGTGGGGGTTAGCCTGGGCCTCTTGGTTATGCTGATGTTGCGCGCGGAGATCATCCGCAGATCGTTTCCCAAGATCAATATGTTTCATCAACATTATTTTTGATAATCCTCATGAAAACACGCATAACTGAACTCTTCGGTATTCAGCACCCCATCATTCAAGGCGGCATGCACTACGTTGGCCTCGCCGAACTGGCGGCGGCCGTTTCCAATGCCGGGGGCTTGGGGATCATTACTGGCTTGACGCAACGAACCCCGGAATTGCTGGCCAACGAAATTCGCCGATGCCGGGAAATGACCGACAAGCCGATCGGCGTAAATCTGACCTTCCTGCCGACCGTGAATACGCCGGATTACCCCGGCTACATTCGGGCCATCATTGACGGCGGAGTGAAAGCTGTCGAAACCGCCGGCAATAATCCGCAACAATGGCTACCTGTGTTGCGTGAAGCCGGAGTCAAGGTTATCCATAAATGTACTTCGGTACGTCATGCACTGAAGGCGCAGGGCATCGGTTGCGATGCGGTCAGCGTCGATGGCTTTGAGTGCGGCGGACACCCCGGTGAGGATGACGTGCCGAACTTCATCCTCTTGCCCCGCGCTGCAGAGGAACTGACCATACCCTTTGTCGCCTCGGGCGGCATGGCCGACGGCCGCTCTCTGGTGGCTGCCTTGGCCCTGGGCGCAGAGGGCATCAATATGGGCACACGTTTTCTGGCCACTCAGGAGGCGCCGGTGCATGCCAATGTCAAACAGGCGATCGTGGCGGCCAGTGAGCTCGACACCCGCCTGGTCATGCGCCCTTTGCGCAACACAGAGCGCGTGCTCAAAAATTCGGCGGTCGAACGACTCATCGAGAAAGAGCGGACGCTGGGGGCGGCAATCACCTTCAAGGACATCATCAACGAAGTCGCCGGGGTGTATCCACGCATCATGCAAGACGGCGATATGGATGCGGGCGCGTGGTCATGCGGGATGGTAGCGGGCTTGATTCATGACGTGCCTACGGTCAAGGAGTTGATCGACCGCATCATGCTGCAAGCGGATACGATCATTACGTCACGGCTGGCCAAATTTGCCGCGGCGAATTGAGCGCCTGAGAGCACACCTAGCACCTGAGACTTCTTGATACATGCGATTTCTTGAAACAAAAATTCCGTCGCCACTTGTCTTGCTGGGGTGTGGTCTTGCTCTGGCGCGCCAAGACTACGACCAACCCACTCAAACCGAGCGCCACGTCCGCGTTTCGGCAGAGGGATTCAGCTACCTTTGCGAATGGCACGCGGCGGTACGTCGCTTGCCGGCGCCTATGCGCCTAGCCAATGCGTTTGTCGATTGTCTGGCGGTTGCGCATGCTGCGGAGAAAAGTCAGTCGCTGTGGGACGGCGCAGGAAAGCCTGGCTAGCAACGTGCGCTGAGCCGCCAAGTAATCCTGCGCTAACCGTTCCATAATGGTCGCCGCAATGCCGGAGTGAGCGGCTTTTTCGGAGGACAAGATCAGATGAATCTAAACCAGTTTTTCATGACCAGTATGGTGATCGTCGTGAGTACGGCGCTGCCTGGTGCTTCTGCGCTCGCCAAAGAGTCTTCGGCTCCGTTGTCACTACGTCTTGATGTCAGCACTGGCCTGAATGGTAGTGACCCGATGCCCGAGCGGCTGGATAGTCATGCGTTTGTGCCGGTCGATATGAAAAATGGTGTTGCCTGGACCACTGATCTCAACCTTGCACTATCCAAACTCGTTGCGGAATTGAAATTGAATAATGGAGCGGTGGTGCGTCTGCGCAGCTTTGTGCCCGACGGTGGGAGCCTCGAGTTCGGTATCGGCTTGGCCGAAAAAGCCATGCAGCGTGTGCGCGAAGAGTTGATCGCTTTGGGCGTGAAGCCACGACGCATCGTCAAGGACACCTCCCGCGACTATGGGCAGCGGCAGGTGCATGGCCGGGCACACGGCGTGGAGTTGTTTCTCGACGAACCCGATCGCCCTTCCCGCAATAGCCGCCCAGGGCACTGATCAGGCCAGACTTTATTGCGGTATGTGGCCGCCAGAAAAAGTGGCAGCGGGTTCGACTGTCGCATCATCCTGCGTAAACGTTGCCAGCACTTTATCTACCCGGCGACCATCCAGATCGACAATTTCCAAGACCCAGCCTTCCCAGGTTCCTTTATCGCCGGTCTGCGGCAAGCGCCCGAGCAACCACATCATCAGGCCGCTCAGTGTGTGGTAACGCCCCTTGTCCTCATCCGGAACAGTTTTTAGACCCAGCCGGTCCTTCAGTTCGGGGATGGGGATGAGCCCGTCCAGCAGCCATGAGCCGTCATCACGCTGAACTGCCCAAGCGTCTTCCTGGTTGCGTGGCTGGAATTCGCCGGTGACGGCTTCAAGCACGTCTTGCAGCGTCACAATACCTTGGACTTCGCCATACTCATCCACGACCATCACCATCTGCGTGCCAGACTCGCGAAAGTGGTCGAGCAGGTCCATGCCATTGAGCGTTTCCGGGACAAACACAGCCGGCTGCAGTTGTTGGGAAAGCTCGTACTGCTCACCGCTCAGACATTGATTGAACAGTTGTTTCGTGCCAATGATGCCGAGAACCTCATGCAGTCCGCCCCGGCATACCGGGAAGCGTGAATGCTCTGATTCGGAAACCCATTTCAGGTTTTCCTGTAGCGGCAGATCCACGTCCAGATAGACAATGTCGGCGCGCGGAATCATCAGGGAACCAATGTGCCGGTCATCGAGCCGAAACACGTTACGCACCATGTCGCGCTCTTGCTCCTCGATCACTCCGGCATCCGATCCTTCTTGCAGCATGGCGTGAATCTCTTCCTCGGTCACGGTTTGGCTGGGCTGTTCGCGCTGTCCCATCAGGCGCAGAATTGCATCGGTCGAGAAGGTCAGCAAGCGCACAAAGGGGCGAGTGACGACCGACAACAAATTCATCGGCCGGGCTACAAGACGGGCAATGCCTTCAGGATTAAATTGGCCAATGCGCTTGGGCACCAGTTCGCCGATAACGATGGACACATAGGTGATCGACACGACGACCAAGCCGGTCGCAACAATGCGACTGAGCTCCTGATCCACGCCCAACCCTATCAGCCACAGGGCAAAGGGGCCGGCAAGTGCCGCCTCACCGACGATCCCGTTGAGTATGCCGATCGAGGTAATACCGATTTGTATGGTCGAGAGAAATCGTGTCGGCTCATCGTGAAGCTTCATGGCGACTGACGCCGAACCGTCGCCGTCTTCGGCCAGACGCGCCAGACGTCCCCGGCGCGCCGTAACCAGCGCGATCTCGGACATGGCAAACAGGCCGTTCAGAATTATCAGGACGATAAGAAAGAGAATTTCCATAGTGGGGTGGGGTGAGCGCTAAAAATGCAAAACAGAACACCGCCTGTCGTCAGGACGACAAGCGAAAAGGGATGATCAGGCTTCAAGCGAGTTCGCCAAGGAAACCCGCAAGGCGATGGCGCGTGCGCGATATCGGTCAGGGTGATGGTCGCGGTGCACGCGACATGCCCAACGGGCAGGGATATACCAACAATGGCAATACAAAATGGCAACAAAAAGTGCGGAGTTAGCATTCCGCAACGCTTTTCATCCTCAATGCAAAGGTTCATTTTCTATGAAATGTGACGACTTGTCACTTTGGGGCGAAGCACTATATTCCGCCAGTAGCCAAGCTTGTCGCTAGACGCCCTCTTTCCTGCCCCCCCTTTCCGGGTAGGCCGTTTTGCGGTCGCTTGCAGAACAATGTGCGCTTAACGTCGGTACCCTCACACACTGATTTCGGAGGATATGAAATGTCTACAGGAATGACCATCGAACACTTTTTTGACCCCGCCACCTGGACACTCAGCTATCTGGTGATCGACGAAGGGAGCAAGGCCTGCGCGGTCATCGACAGCGTGCTCGATTACGACCCGAAATCGGGGCGCACGAAAACGACTTCTGCCGACAGACTGATCGCCCGCATCAAGGAACTGCGGCTGACGGTGGAGTGGATTATCGAGACCCACGTGCATGCCGATCATTTCACCGCGAGTGCCTATATCCAGAAAGCGCTCGGCGGTAAGACCGCGGTGGGCGAGCACATCACTAAAGTTCAGACTGTTTTTGGCACTTTGTTCAACAGTGGCGGCGAGTTTGCTCGTGATGGCAGTCAGTTCGACCAGTTGTTCGCCGATAACGAGGCATTCACCCTCGGCAATATCAAGGCAACCGCCTGGCATACGCCCGGCCATACGCCGGCCTGCATGAGCTTTGTGTTTACCGATGGCCAGGAGACGGCAGTTTTCGTGGGGGATACCTTGTTTATGCCTGATTACGGTACGGCGCGATGTGACTTTCCCGGCGGCGACCCGCGCGTTCTTTATCGCTCAGTTCAGCGCGTACTCAGCTTACCTGATGAGACCAAGCTCTATATGTGCCACGATTACCTGCCCGGAGGGCGCGATTTGCAGTTCGTCAGCACTGTCGCCGAGGAGCGAAGCAAAAATATTCACGTCCGTGAGGGCATCAGCGAGGACGAGTTTGTTACGCTGCGTACCGAGCGCGATGCCAAGCTCGACATGCCGGTATTGCTGCTGCCGTCGGTACAGATCAACATGCGTGCCGGGCACTTTCCGGAGCCTGAAGAAAACGGCATGCGTTACATCAAGATTCCGCTAAATGCTCTTTAATGCACGCGTCAATCTCTCCGCTCGTGCCTTGTTGCCGCAGTTTCTATTTTGCTGGATTGCCCCTTTTCCTGTGATGACTGAAATAGGCGCTAAATCGTGCTGAAAATCGGCATGCCGATCCTGGGATGGATCAAGCACTACGACCGCGATACGCTGATCAGTGATCTGCTCGCGGCCTGTATCGTGACCTTGATGCTGATCCCGCAGAGCCTGGCCTACGCCCTGCTGGCCGGCTTGCCACCTGAGGTAGGCCTGTACGCCAGTATCGCGCCGCTGCTGCTGTATGCGGTATTCGGCAGTAGCCGCGTACTCGCTGTGGGGCCGGTCGCTGTGGTGTCACTGATGACGGCGGCCGCTATCGGGCAACTGGCGGAGACGGGTTCCGCCCAGTACTGGACGCTGGCCATTACCCTGGCATTTCTCAGTGGCGGATTCTTGCTCCTGATGGGGATATTTCGCCTCGGGTTTCTTGCCAACTTTCTCAGCCATCCGGTTATCTCGGGCTTCATCACCGCCTCGGCCGTGCTGATTGCCTTGGGTCAGGTTAAGCATCTGCTCGGAATTAAGGTCGAGGGGCAATCTGCTCTGGCGCTGCTCAGTGGTCTGGCGCAAGGGGCGAGTCATAGTAATGCTTTGACCTTGCTCATCGGCCTCGGGGCGACACTGTTTCTGGCCTGGGCACGGCGTGGCCTCAAACCCTGGTTGCGTGGCTGTGGCGCTGGCCCGCGTAGCGCCGAAATGCTGGCGAAAGCCGGCCCGGTGGCAGCGATCATCGTCAGTACGAGCTTGGTCTGGAGTCAGGGCTGGCACACGCAGGGTGTGCGCATTGTCGGTGCCGTGCCGCAAGGCTTGCCGCCCTTCACCCTACCGCTGTTTGATTTGGCTGTGCTGCGCGAACTGCTACTGCCCGCGTTGTTGATTAGCGTGGTGGGTTTTGTCGAGTCGGTGTCGGTGGGACAGACCTTGGCGGCCAAGCGTCGGCAGCGCATCGACCCGGATCAGGAGTTGGTGGCCCTCGGGGCCAGTAACCTGTCGGCAGCGTTTACCGGAGGCTTTCCGGTAACCGGCGGCTTCGCGCGTTCGGTGGTTAATTTTGATGCGGGTGCGCAAACGCCGGCCGCTGGCATATTTACTGCGCTGGGCATCGCGGCAGCCTCATTGCTGCTCACGCCGGCCTTGTACTTTCTGCCGCAGGCCACACTGGCAGCCACCATCATCGTGGCCGTGCTATCGCTGATCGATGTCGAGATCATGCGCCGTACCTGGCGTTATTCGCGCGCCGACTTTTCTGCCTTGTGCGCAACGCTGGGTGTGACCCTTTTACTGGGCGTCGAAACCGGCCTGATCGCCGGCGTCGTCTTGTCGCTGGGTTTGCATTTATTTCGCAGCAGCCGGCCGCATATCGCGATTGTCGGGCTGGTGCCGGGCACGGAACACTTCCGCAATGTCGACCGGCATCGGGTAGCGGTAGTGCCGGAGCTGCTGAGTTTGCGTGTCGATGAAAGTCTGTATTTCGCCAATGCACGCATGCTCGAAGACTTCGTTAATCGTGCGGTTGCGGACCAGCCGGCTCTGCGTCACGTGGTGCTGCAATGTTCGGCGATCAACAGCATTGACGCCAGTGCTTTGGAAAGCCTCGAAGCCATCGTGCATCGGCTGAACTCGGCCGGCATCGCGTTTTATCTTTCCGAAGTGAAAGGGCCGGTGATGGATCGCTTGCAGACCAGCGGATTTCTGGGGCTCTTGGGCGCACCGGTTTATTTGACCCACTATCAGGCCGTCAAAGCCTTGGCGCCGCAGTTGATCGGCCTGGCCATGACGGCGAATGAGCCGTCGCCGGTGTTCTGAAATCGGGCAGCGGCTTATCACCAAGCCGCTTTGCAAAAGTCAGTCGCTGTGGGACGGCGCTGTGGGGGATGGCGCTATCGGGTGGCGCTATGAAACAGTGCTTAGTCTCCCGAGTCCGCAGACTCGGCTGAAACGCCGTCTTCATCATCCGTTTCGGGGCCGCCGGCCACACGGTATTGCTCGCTGGCCCCGGCACTCAGGGCCTGGCCCTTGCAGCGTGCAGACCAAAACGGCCGTTAGGGGCGGGCCGCGCGCCCCACGGAGAGGCAGGCGTCGAGGTCGGGCTCGCCGACCGAGAGGA
>CAZFSH010000060.1:598-12151 GCA_964521935.1 uncultured Propionivibrio sp. | reverse complement strand
CCCCGATTGCGATGGAAGAGGGCTTGCGCTTCGCTATTCGTGAAGGCGGTCGTACCGTCGGTGCGGGCGTTGTGGCTAAGGTTATTGAGTAATTTGCTATTTTACAAAAAGGCGGTATACTGCCGCCTTTTCCCCGGAAGGGGATTGTCGCTCTTTAAGGAAGTTTTATGCAGAGTCAAAAAATTCGTATACGTCTCAAGGCATTCGATTACCGTTTAATCGACCAGTCAGCTATTGAGATCGTTGACACAGCAAAGCGTACTGGTGCTGTCGTCCGTGGCCCAGTCCCGTTGCCTACGCGCATTGAGCGTTACAACGTACTGCGATCCCCGCACGTAAATAAGACATCCCGAGATCAATTCGAAATTCGTACGCATCAGCGTCTCATGGATATTGTTGATCCAACAGAGAAAACTGTTGATGCGTTGATGAAGTTGGACTTGCCTGCTGGTGTTGATGTGGAGATTAAGCTGCAGTGATTGTTTAGCAGCTCTCTAAGCTTTTCGTAGTAATTATTTTTTGTAATTCACTCACTTGGCCAATCGTAGCCAGGGTAAAAGGAGAAAAAAATGCAACTAGGCCTATTGGGGCGTAAGGTTGGCATGACTCGGATATTTGCAGAGGATGGTGCGGCTATTCCTGTAACGGTTCTTGATGTGTCTAACAATCGCATTGCGCAAATCAAAACGCAGGAGCGTGATGGGTATTGTGCTGTTCAGTTGGCGTTTGGTAAGCGTCGGGCTTCTCGAGTCATTTCCTCGGTTGCTGGTCACTGTGCTAAGGCAGGGATTGAGGCAGGAACGGTGCTTCGCGAGTTCCCGGTTCCTGCGGATGTTTTGTCCGTTCTAAAGCCGGGCGACGTAGTAAGTGCCACAATGTTTTCTGCTGGCCAAATGGTTGATGTTTCGGCAACATCAATTGGTAAGGGGTTTGCAGGGGCCATTAAGCGGCATAACTTCTCGTCGCAACGTGCATCGCATGGTAATTCAGTTTCGCATAACGCTCCGGGTTCAATAGGTATGGCGCAGGATCCTGGTCGCGTTTTTCCGGGTAAGCGAATGGCTGGTCATCTTGGCGATGTAATGACGACTGTGCAGAACTTGGAAGTGGTTCGTGTTGACGAGGTGCGTCAACTGGTTCTCGTCAGGGGTGCTGTACCGGGTGCGCGTGGTGCTGATGTAGTGGTGCGGCCGGCTGTTAAAGCCAAGGCATAAGGAGGGGGTGGTTGTGGAATTGAAATTAATTGATGCTAGTGGTGCTCAGGCAAAGCTAGCCGTCTCTGATGCCTTGTTTGGTCGGGATTACAACGAAGCTCTGGTTCACCAATTGGTGGTGGCGTATCAGGCGAACGCTCGTTCTGGGAATCGTAAGCAAAAAGACCGGGAAGAGGTTCATCACAGTACCAAGAAGCCTTTTAAGCAAAAGGGCACGGGCAATGCGCGTGCGGGTATGACGTCATCACCATTATGGCGTGGCGGCGGTCGAATTTTCCCGAACTCCCCTGATGAGAATTTCACCCAGAAAATTAACCGCAAAATGCATCGTGCTGGCTTGGCGGTGATTTTGTCTCAGTTGGCTCGGGAAGATCGGTTGTTAGTTGTCGATGGTTTTACTGTAGATGCGCCTAAGACTAAATTGGTTGCAGCCAAACTAAAGTCGCTTGGTTTGACGTCGGTTCTGGTGATTACTGATCACGTAGATGAGAATCTTGATTTAGCTCATCGTAATCTACCAAATATCTCGGTCGTAGAGCCGCATCAGGCTGATCCCGTTTCATTGCTGCATTTCTCGAAAATTGTTCTGACGAAAGCGGCTGTTGCAAAGATGGAGGAGTCGTTGGTATGACAACCCAATATAACCAGGAACGCTTGCTGCAGGTTCTTGTTGCCCCGCAGATTTCGGAGAAAGCGACGCTGATTGCGGATAGAAATAATCAGATTGTCTTTATCGTAGAGCCTACTGCTACTAAGCCTGAAGTTAAGGCGGCTGTTGAAATGTTGTTCAATGTCAAGGTGTCTTCGGTGCAAATTGCGAATACCAAAGGTAAGCAAAAGCGTTTCGGGCGTGGATTTGGTAGGCGTAGTGATGTGCGAAAGGCTTTTGTTTCGCTTGAGAAGGGTCAGGAAATCAGCTTCGCTGATGGAGGTGCTGCATAATGGCGCTCGTTAAAGTAAAGCCGACATCGCCAGGTCGTCGGTCGGTTGTTAAGGTGGTTAATCCTGATCTATACAAAGGTCGTCCGTTTGCCGCTTTAACTGAAAAGCAGAATCGGGTTGCCGGTCGAAATGCGCATGGGCACATTACGACTCGACATCAAGGTGGGGGGCATAAGCAACACTACCGAGTAGTGGATTTTCGTCGTGATAAGGATGGAATTCCTGCTCGTGTTGAGCGTATAGAGTACGACCCAAACCGTACGGCAAATATTGCACTGCTGCTTTACGCAGACGGGGAGCGTCGGTATATCGTTGCCCCTCGTGGTGTCGTTGTTGGTCAGGAGTTGATGAGTGGAGCTAATGCTCCTATTAAGTCCGGTAATGCCAAGCAGGTGCGTAACATTCCCGTTGGTACGACGATTCATTGTGTCGAAATGATCCCCGGTAAAGGCGCCCAGTTGGCCCGCTCAGCTGGTACATCTGTTCAGCTGCTAGCGCGCGAAGGAACTTACGCTCAGGTGCGACTCCGCTCCGGTGAAATTCGCCGGATTCACGTTGACTGTCGCGCAACGATTGGTGAAGTTGGAAACGAAGAGAGCAATCTGCGCAAGATTGGTAAAGCGGGTGCTCAACGCTGGCGTGGTATTCGCCCAACGGTACGTGGAACAGCTATGAATCCTATCGATCACCCGCACGGTGGTGGCGAGGGGCGTACTGGTGAGGGTCGAGTTCCGGTTAGTCCGTGGGGGCAGCCTACCAAGGGATACCGTACCCGTAACAATAAGCGTACGGATGCAATGATTGTTCAGCGTCGTCACAAGCGTTAAGAGGGAAATATGGCACGTTCAGTAAAAAAGGGCCCGTTCGTCGATGGCCATCTGCTGCGGAAGATTGATACCGCCCGTTCGAGTAACGATAAGCGACCGATTAAGACATGGTCACGTCGTTCGACTATTCTCCCTGAGTTCATCGGCTTGACTATTGCTGTTCATAACGGCAAACAGCATATCCCCGTTTATGTGTCCGATAATATGGTCGGTCATAAGCTAGGTGAGTTTGCGTTGACTCGAACTTTTAAAGGCCACACTGGCGGCAAAAAAGCCGTGGCTAAGAGGTAATTACTATGGAAACTAACGCAAGTTTGCGTGGTGTGCGGCTGTCTGCACAAAAAGGGCGTTTGATCGCTGATCTCGTGCGTGGCAAGCCAGTAGAGCAGGCGCTCAATGTGCTGATGTACTCGCCAAAAAAAGGTGCCCAGATCGTCAAGAAGGTTGTTGAGTCGGCTATTGCTAATGCTGAGCATAATGATGGCGCTGACATTGACGCGCTGAAGATTACGCGCATTCATGTTGAGCAGGGCACGGTATTGAAGCGTTTCACTGCCCGTGCAAAAGGTCGCGGCAATCGTATTAGTAAGCCTACCTGCCATATTTACGTTACCGTCGGGGCATAAGAAATGGGACAAAAAATTCATCCGACGGGCTTTCGTCTGTCTGTTACAAAAAACTGGACATCGCGTTGGTTTGCAGGTTCAGGTTCATTTGCCAAAATGCTCAAGGGCGATATCGAGGTTCGTGACTATTTGAAGAAGCGATTGGCTCACGCTTCTGTTGGTAAAGTTGTCATCGAGCGCCCGGCAAAAAATGCACGGGTAACCGTTTATAGCGCACGTCCTGGCATCGTTATTGGAAAAAAAGGCGAGGATATCGAGCAGTTAAAGGCTGACCTCCAGCTCAAAATGGGCGTGCCCGTGCATGTCAATATTGAAGAAATACGCAAGCCTGAAATCGATGCGCAGCTAATTGCCGACTCTATTGCGCAGCAGCTTGAAAAGCGGATTATGTTCCGTCGCGCGATGAAGCGCGCTATGCAAAATGCCATGCGATTGGGTGCTCAGGGTATCAAAATCATGAGCTCGGGCCGTTTAAATGGCGCAGAAATCGCTCGCAGGGAGTGGTACCGTGAAGGGCGTGTGCCTTTGCATACCTTGCGTGCTGATATTGACTATGGTACGTCTGAAGCCAAGACCACGTACGGGATTATCGGTATCAAGGTGTGGGTGTTCAAGGGCGAGCTTCTTTCCCGAGAACTCATCGCGCTTCAGCAAAATGATGCCGCTAATGCCGATGAGCAACGTAAGCCTCGGCGCAGTGGGAAGCCTGGTGAGGCGGAAAAAGACGGTAAGCCCACGCGCCGCGCTCCCGCCAAAGCCACTGATGCGACCATGGATGCAAATAAGCCAGCAGTTAAGCGCGTTAGAAAAGCTGCTCCCAAAGCTGGTGATGCCGGCGTTGATATTGCTAGCAAGGAGTAAGAAATGCTGCAACCTACACGTAGAAAATATCGCAAAGAGCAAAAAGGCCGTAATACGGGCCTTGCTACACGCGGTGCTAAAGTTAGTTTTGGTGAATATGGCCTTAAAGCAATAGGTCGCGGTCGGCTGACTGCCAGACAGATCGAGGCAGCTCGCCGTGCTATGACTCGCCATATTAAACGCGGAGGTCGTATTTGGATTCGCATTTTTCCGGACAAGCCTATATCGAAAAAGCCTGCAGAGGTGCGCATGGGTAACGGTAAAGGTTCTCCCGAGTACTGGGTTGCTGAAATTCAACCAGGCAAAGTGCTTTACGAGATGGACGGTGTTGATGAGGCGCTTGCGCGTGAGGCTTTCCGTCTCGCCGCAGACAAGCTGCCATTGGAGACAACCTTCGTGGTTCGTCAGTTAGGATAGTAAGATGAATGCAAAAGATTTGAGAGCCAAGAGCAGCGACGAGTTGACTAAAGAGCTGTTAGATTTGCGAAAAGCACAATTTAGCTTGCGCATGCAAGCAGCGACTCAGCAGCTATCCAATACCAGTCAATTAGGGAAAGTCCGAAAAGACATTGCCCGAGTCAAGACTATTCAAACAGAAAAAGGCATTGCCAAATGAATGCGGTAGATACTTCATCGCGACGCACCCTCACCGGGCGTGTCGTGTCCGACAAGATGGACAAAACTGTAACAGTTCTCGTCGAGCGCAAAGTTAAGCACCCGGTTATTGGAAAGATTTTGACCCGCTCAAAAAAATATCATGCGCATGTTGAAAATGGCGTCGCCCGTGATGGTGATACAGTGACGATTGAAGAGTGCGCGCCAATTTCACGCACCAAGACGTGGCGTGTCACACAAGTGCTTAATCGCTCAAGCGCCGAATAATTATCTTGACTTATGGTAAGAGGGGTGGGTAAAATCTCATCCCTTTCGTGCAGTTTGCGTAATTAGCAAACTTTTGCCCCTTTTAGGGGTCCAAGACTGCCTGCAATAGCGGGAAAAGTTGGAGACAATTAAATGATTCAAATGCAGTCGAAACTGGACGTGGCCGACAATACCGGTGCTCGTACGGTAATGTGTATCAAAGTTCTTGGCGGGTCTAAGCGTCGCTATGCCAACATTGGTGATGTGATCAAGGTGACAATCAAGGATGCAGCGCCTCGTGGTCGCGTTAAGAAGGGCGAAGTTTACAGTGCCGTCGTGGTTCGTACTGCCAAGGGTGTGAGGCGTTCGGACGGTTCGCTGGTGAAATTTGATGGCAATGCTGCGGTGTTGTTGAACAATAAGCTTGAACCAATTGGTACGCGCATATTCGGGCCGGTAACTCGGGAGCTTCGTGGTGAGAAGTTCATGAAAATCGTTTCGTTGGCGCCAGAAGTGCTTTAGTAGCGCGCGAGGAAGATATGGACAAAATTCGTAAAGGTGATGATGTTGTCATCACGACAGGTAAAGATAAGGGCAAGCGCGGCGTTGTTCTGCGTGTTGAGGGCGGCACTAAGTTGGTTGTCGAGGGGGTCAATCGTGTAAAACGTCACACTAAGCCAAATCCGATGAAGGGCCAGGTTGGTGGGATTGTCGAGAAGGAGATGCCTATTCAGGTGTCTAACGTCGCGCTGTTTAACGCTGCGACCGGCAAGGCTGATCGAGTTGGCTTCCGTGTGTTGGATGATGGTCGCAAGGTTCGCTTTTTTAAAGCAACTGGCGAAGTCGTTGGTGCGTAAGGGGTAAAGAATGGCACGTTTGCACGGTATATATAAAGAAAGCGTAATTCCAGGCTTGATCGCAAAGTTTGGTTATAAGTCCCCGATGGAGGTTCCGCGTATCACCAAGATCACCCTGAATATGGGGGTTGGTGAGGCGGTTGGTGATAAGAAGGTGCTTGATCACGCAGTGGCTGATATGGCGAAGATTGCGGGACAAAAGCCGGTTGTTACCAAGGCCAGGAAGGCGATTGCTGGATTCAAGATTCGTGAGGGTTATCCGATTGGTTGCATGGTAACGCTGCGTGGTGATCGTATGTATGAGTTTCTTGATCGCCTGGTTACTGTGGCTATGCCTCGTATCCGTGACTTTCGCGGCATATCTGGGCGTGGGTTTGATGGTCGTGGTAATTACAACGTTGGCGTTAAAGAGCAGATTATTTTTCCTGAGATCGAGTACGACAAAATCGACGCACTTAGGGGGATGAATATCAGTATCACTACCACGGCTAAAACTGACGATGAAGCCAAGGCTCTGCTGGCAGCGTTTAAGTTTCCGTTTAAGGGCTGAACATAACATGGCAAAACTATCACTGAAAAATCGCGAGGCAAAGCGTGCTGCGTTGGTGGCAAAGTATGCGGCTAAGCGAATTGAGCTGCGTTCCGTCATTGACAACTTTGGGGCTACTGATGAGGAGCGTATGGCTGCCCGTTTGAAGATGCAGGCTCTTCCGCGCAATGCAAGCCCGGTTCGTCAGCGTAATCGTTGTGCACTGACGGGGCGTCCTCGCGGTGTCTTTCGTAAATTTGGTCTTTGTCGCAATAAATTGCGCGAATTTGCCATGCGGGGCGAAGTTCCCGGCATGACTAAAGCTAGCTGGTAAGGAGATAGCTATGAGCATGACTGATCCAGTAGCGGATATGTTGACGCGCATCCGTAATGCGCAAATGGCGGAAAAAGTTTCGGTGTTGATGCCGGCTTCCAAGCTAAAAATTGCAATTGCGGAGGTGTTGCGCGACGAGGGTTATATTGGTGATTTTGCAGTGCGTGACAACGATGGCAAGAAGGCGCTCGATCTGGAGTTGAAGTACTATGCCGGTCGCCCGGTAATAGAGCGTATCGAGCGCATTTCGAAGCCTGGTTTGCGCGTTTATCGCGGAAAAGACGAGCTTCCGCGTGTGATGAATGGGCTTGGCGTGGCAATTGTTTCCACGCCCAAGGGTGTGATGACCGATAAGCGAGCGCGTGCTGCCAATGTTGGCGGCGAAGTCCTCTGCATTGTTGCCTAAAAGGGGTCGATCAATGTCAAGAGTAGCAAAGTATCCGGTCAGCGTTCCTGCTGGTGTTGATGTTAATGTATCCAGTACAGAAGTTACCGTAACAGGACCGCTTGGTAGCCTGACCCAGGCATTGTTGCCTTCGGTCTCGGTTGTGCGTAACGGTGACGAATTGCAGTGTGCTGTGTCCGGCGTTGGTGCGAATGCCAATGCGATGTCGGGCACCATGCGGGCCTTGTTGGCCAATATGGTGGTTGGTGTCTCAAAAGGTTTCGAGAAAAAGCTTAATTTGGTTGGCGTTGGTTATCGTGCGCAGGCTCAAGGCACAAAACTTAATCTTACTTTGGGTTTCTCGCATCCGGTGGTTCATGAAATGCCCTCCGGCGTTAAGGTGGAAACCCCGACTCAAACTGAAATCCTTTTGAAGGGTGTCGATAAGCAACAAGTCGGGCAAGTTGCTGCGGAAATTCGCGCTTATCGTCCGCCAGAGCCGTATAAAGGTAAGGGCGTGCGTTACTCCGACGAAGTCGTAGTGATTAAAGAAACCAAAAAGAAATAATTTGCGATAGGCAAACATCATGGAAAAAAAGGAAACACGCCTGCGGCGTGCGCGTAAAACCCGCGCCAAGATTGCAGAGCTTAAAGTACCTCGCCTTGCGGTGCATAGAACGAACTGCCATATTTATGCCCAAGTTTTTTCGGCATGCGGCACTCGCGTTCTGGCCTCAGCCTCTACGGTCGAAGCTGCGGCTAAGGCAACCGTGAAGAGTGGTGGGTCTGTAGCAGCCGCAACGGAGATTGGTAAGTTAATCGCCGACCGCGCTAAGCTTGCGGGTGTCGCCGAGGTGGCTTTCGATCGCTCCGGTTTTCGGTACCATGGCCGGGTGAAAGCTCTGGCTGACGCGGCCCGCGAAGGCGGTCTCAAGTTCTAAGCGAGAAAAATTATGGCAAAACCACAGGGTAAGAAATCGCAGCAAGGCCAAGAAGAGCGCGATGATGGCATGCGCGAAAAAATGGTATCCATTAACCGTGTTACCAAAGTTGTAAAAGGTGGACGTATTCTCGGTTTCGCCGCACTCACCGTTGTAGGTGATGGCGATGGTGCGGTTGGAATGGGTAAGGGTAAGTCACGTGAAGTTCCTGTCGCCGTTCAAAAGGCAATGGAAGAAGCCCGCCGCCGTATGGATAAGATCAGCCTGCGGGATGGTACCTTGCATCACACCGTCACCGGTCGGCATGGCGCAACGACAGTGTTGATGTCGCCGGCACCTGCTGGTACGGGCGTCATCGCTGGTGGCCCAATGCGCGCCGTTTTTGAAGTAATGGGTGTGACGGACGTTGTGGCTAAAACTATAGGGTCTACAAACCCCTACAACGTCGTGCGGGCAACACTTAATGGTCTGCGCGCAATGAACACACCGTCAGAAATTGCTGCAAAGCGCGGCAAGACTGTCGCAGAAATTTCGGAGTAAGCATATGGCCGACAAAAAAATTAAAGTGACGCTTGTCAAAAGCGTCATCGGCACCAAGCAAGATCACCGTGCAACAGTTCGCGGGCTTGGCTTGCGCAAATTGAATAGTGTTGCAATTTTGGAAGATACCCCGGCGGTGCGCGGGATGATTCACAAGATTGCCTACCTAGTGAAGTGTGAGGGGTAATATGGAACTAAATACCATACAGCCGGGTCCCGGCTCGAAGCGTCCTCGGCGTCGTGTTGGCAGGGGTATTGGCAGCGGTCTTGGAAAAACGTCAGGACGTGGTCATAAAGGTCAGAAGTCGCGAGCGGGTGGGTTTCACAAAGTCGGCTTTGAAGGCGGTCAGATGCCTTTACAGCGTCGGCTTCCCAAGCGCGGTTTCGTCTCGCTGACGGCAGCTCGTAACGAAGAGGTTCGCCTTTCCGAATTGCAGCTATTGCCCGTTGAGGAAATTGACTTGTTAGTGCTTAAGCAGGCTGGTATCGTTTCCGGTGAGGCCCTTTCAGCCAAAGTTATTTTGTCCGGCGAATTGACGCGCAAAGTCCAGCTAAAAGGTGTTGGTGCAACCAAAGGTGCGCGCGAAGTTATTGAGCGCCTTGGCGGCTCTGTTGCCGATATTGCTGCAGCTTAAACCAGGCAGTCATAGTGTCTCAAGCAAATAAATCCACTCAACAAGCGCAAGCCAAATTCGGCGACCTCTGGCGTCGTCTTTGGTTTTTGCTCGGAGCGTTAGTGGTTTATCGCATTGGTGCGCATATTCCTGTACCGGGTATTGACCCAGCCCGCTTGGCTGAGTTATTTCAAACCCAACAAGGTGGCATTCTCGGCGTATTCAATCTGTTCTCCGGTGGGGCCTTATCCCGATTTACTATTTTTGCACTGGGCATCATGCCTTACATTTCTGCATCGATCATCATGCAGTTGATGGGAATTGCAGTGCCGGCGATAGAGGCTCTAAAAAAGGAGGGTGAAGCTGGCCGTCGGAAGATGACCCAGTACACCCGGTACGGAACCCTTGCGCTCGCGCTGTTCCAAGGGTTTGGTATTGCAATTGCGCTTGAAGGGCAGTCAGGGTTAGTGCTGGATCCCGGTATGGTTTTCCGTCTGACTACAGTAATGACGCTTGTTACAGGCACAATGTTCCTAATGTGGCTGGGAGAACAGATAACTGAGCGTGGACTAGGTAACGGGATTTCAATTATCATTTTCGCTGGCATAGCGGCTGGAATGCCGAGCGCTATAGCGGGGCTTTTTGAACTTGTTCGTACTGGTGCCCTTCACGCTTTGACTGCTCTCTTTATCTGTGCGGTTGCTATATTGGTTACTGGATTTGTCGTCTTTGTCGAACGCGGGCAGCGCAAGATTCTGGTTAACTACGCGAAGCGTCAAGTTGGCAACAAGGTGTATGGTGGGCAGAGTTCGCATTTGCCGCTGAAGCTCAATATGTCCGGTGTCATTCCGCCGATTTTCGCCTCCTCTATCATTCTCTTTCCTGCGACCATAGCAGGATGGTTTGGTGCATCTGATGGCATGACATGGTTAAAAGACATTGCAGCGACGCTGTCACCGGGACAGCCGGTCTATGTCTTGCTTTACGCTACCGCTATCGTTTTTTTCTGCTTCTTTTACACGGCGCTGGTTTTCAACTCCAAGGAAACTGCTGACAATCTGAAAAAAAGCGGCGCATTCGTTCCTGGTATTCGCCCGGGAGATCAGACAGCTCGCTACATTGACAAGATTTTGATGCGTTTGACGCTTGTTGGTGCGGCGTATGTCACTGTCGTGTGCCTTTTGCCAGAGTTTTTGATTTTGAAGTGGAATGTTCCGTTCTACTTTGGCGGTACCAGTTTGTTGATTATTGTTGTGGTAACCATGGACTTCATGGCACAGGTGCAGGCCTATGTAATGTCCCATCAGTATGAAAGCTTGCTAAAAAAGGCAAATTTCAAAGGATCGGGGTTGCCCGTACGATAAAGCAATGTCGAAGGAAGATGTTATTGAGATGCAGGGGGAAGTTTTAGAAAACCTGCCGAATGCAACTTTTAAGGTAAAGCTAGAAAACGGGCATGCTGTGCTCGGACATATTTCAGGAAAAATGCGGATGCACTACATTCGCATCCTTCCTGGAGACAAGGTAACAGTTCAGTTGACGCCGTACGACTTGACCAAAGGTCGTATTGTTTTTCGCGCCAAGTAAAAGAATTATCGTAATTTCAGGAGAAGCAATATGAAAGTTCAAGCATCTGTGAAGCGCATGTGCCGTAAATGTAAAGTTATTCGGCGTAACGGTGTTGTTCGCGTGATCTGCGCTGATCCGCGTCACAAGCAGCGCCAAGGTTGATCGGCGTAACTTTTTTCAATATACTGCCGGGTTCTCTTTGCGGCATTAGCGACAACAGGTAAGAAAATGGCACGAATTGCAGGCGTCAACATAGCAAATCATCAGCATGCAGTCATCGCACTGACGGCAATCTATGGCATTGGACGTACGCGCGCACAGAAAATATGTGACGCGGCTGGTGTTCAGCGCTCGACAAAAATTAAGGAACTGACCGACGCGGAAATGGAGCGTTTGCGTGATGAGGTCGGTAAGTTTACGGTTGAAGGCGACTTGCGTCGCGAGACAACCATG
>CAZFSH010000060.1:0-588 GCA_964521935.1 uncultured Propionivibrio sp. | reverse complement strand
TCGTGAAATCTCGATGAACATCAAGCGTTTGATGGACTTAGGCTGCTACCGCGGCGTACGTCATCGTCGCGGGCTACCCTGCCGCGGACAACGTACGCGCACAAATGCCCGTACTCGTAAGGGCCCGCGCAAGTCTATCGCTGGCGCTAAGAAGTAATCAAGGACTAGGAAAATATGGCTAAGACTGCAACCAAAGTTCGTAAAAAGGTTAAGAAGAACGTCGCTGAAGGTATTGCGCACGTTCACGCTTCCTTCAACAACACGATCATCACGATTACCGACCGTCAGGGCAACGCCTTGTCTTGGGCGACTTCCGGTGGTGCTGGCTTCAAGGGCTCGCGTAAATCCACGCCGTTTGCTGCGCAGGTCGCTGCTGAGGCTGCTGGCAAGGTAGCGCAAGAGTGTGGTATCAAGAATCTTGAAGTGCGTATCAAAGGACCTGGCCCCGGTCGTGAGTCTGCAGTTCGCGCCCTGAATGCCCTGGGCATCAAGATTTCGAGCATCACCGATATTACCCCTGTTCCGCACAACGGCTGCCGGCCGCCCAAGCGCCGTCGCATCTAATTTAAGGAGACGACACCATGGCTC
>CAZFSH010000059.1:0-12184 GCA_964521935.1 uncultured Propionivibrio sp. | reverse complement strand
ATTGCGCTCACTGCGACGGCCGACGCCCTGACGCGGCAAGAGATTCGCGAACGCCTCGGCCTCAATGAAGCACGCGTCTTCGTCTCCAGCTTTGACCGACCGAATATCCGTTATCGCGTCGTCGATCGGGATAACGCGCGCAAGCAGCTACTGAGTTTCCTCAGCGGCCGGCGCGGCGAGTCGGGCATCGTCTATTGCCTCTCGCGTAAAAAGGTCGACGAGACCGCAACATGGCTACAGCTGCAAGGCTACAACGCCCTGCCCTATCACGCTGGCCTCGATAGCCAACAGCGCGCCGAGCACCAGCGCCGCTTTCTGCGCGAAGAAGGCATCGTCATGTGTGCCACCATCGCCTTTGGCATGGGCATCGACAAGCCCGACGTGCGCTTTGTCGCTCACCTCGACCTGCCCAAGAGCCTCGAAGCTTACTATCAAGAAACCGGCCGCGCCGGTCGTGATGGTGAACCCGCCGATGCCTGGATGACGTACGGTATGAATGATGTGGTCATCCATCGCCAGCGCATTGATGAGTCTGACGCCGGCGACGAACAAAAGCGCATCGAGCGCGGCAAGCTCGACGCCCTGCTCGCCTGGTGCGAAACCGCCACCTGCCGGCGCATTCGACTGCTGGATTATTTTGGCGAAGCGCACCACAGCCATTGCGGCAACTGCGACATCTGCCTTGACCCGCCAACGCTGGTTGATGGTCTCATCCCGGCGCAAAAGGCGCTCTCTGCCTGCCTGCGTACCGGCCAGCGCTTTGGCGCCGCACACCTGATCGACATACTGCTGGGCAAGGCCACACCAAAGATCAGCGAACACCAGCACGACCAGCTCCCGACCTTCGGCGTCGGCAAAGATATTTCCGAGGCCGACTGGCGGGCGATTTTCCGCCAGTTGCTGGCAATGGGCCTGCTACGCTCCGACCCCGCCAACTTTGGTGGTCTGGCGCTCACCGAAGCCGCCCGCCCGCTGCTCAAAGGCGAAACCACGCTGCAACTGCGCCAAGCACGCGTGAGCAGTGGAAAGTCAGCCGCTGTGAGACGGCGCGGCCCCATCTCCTCCATCGTCGACACCACCGACGAACCGATTTTCGCCGCCTTGCGCGACTGGCGCAGCGCGCAAGCCAAGGCCCAGGGCGTTCCCGCTTACGTCATCCTGCACGACAAAACCCTGCACGAACTGGCCAGCCACCGGCCCGACTCACTCGATGCGCTGCTCGATGTGCCAGGTATTGGTCAGGCCAAGGTGGATCGCTATGGCGCCGACATCATGACGCTGATTGCACGGCATACGCTGGCGAGCGCATAGGTTTTAGGTCTGAGTTGTTGCAAATCCTGGGCGTGCCCGTGGTCACCCTCCCCCAAGGCTCTGCCGAAAAAACTTTGCACTACGTCATTGCCCATGCGCAGCCACTATGTCTGGCCCGAGCAGCGGCAGCTGCATGCGAAAACAGCTGCCCTCGCCTTCGCGTGAGTCGACCTCGAGGGTCCCGCCCATGCTGGCGGTCACCAGGTTTTGTACAAGATAGAGACCCAGCCCCGAACCGCCTTGTCCCAGGCGGGTGGTGAAGAAGGGGTCGAAGATGCGCTGGCGTACCGCTTCGCTCATGCCAACACCGTCGTCGCAAACACTCAGTGCCACCGTGTTCGGCGTCGCCCCGGCATCGCTGCGCAGGGTGATAGTCAGCAAGGGTTTATCGCCGCGCGCGTGAATGATGGCGTTGTTGATCAGGTTGGTCAGCACCTGTGCCAGCGCCCCGGGGTGCGAATCCAGGCTGGGGTCATAGTTCAGTTCGGTGAGAATTTTTACCGGGGCGCGCTGTAGGCTGGGGGAAAGCGTGTGTAAGGTTTCCTTGATCAGCTGACCGAGCATGAACTGCCGCTTCCGCTCGCTGGCCTGGTCTACCGCGTTTTGCTTGAAGCTGGCAATCAACTCGGCGGCGCGTTGCACGTTGCGCGTAATCAGATCGGAGGCTTCACTACTCTGCGCGGCAAATTCCCTGAGGTAGCCGCGCGTGAGCTGCGTGCCATTGAGTGCTTCGGCAAAACGCTTGCAGTGATCGTTAAAGGTACTAGCGACTACTTGGGCATTACCCAGCGGCGTATTGAGTTCGTGGGCGATACCGGCCACCAGACTACCCAGCGAGGCCAGTTTTTCGCTGTTCATTAGTTGCACCATCGCCTGTTTGAGTTCGATGCTGCGCTGCGCTACCCGCTCTTCCAGTTCAAGATTGAGCTGAGTCATGGTCTGGGCCGTCTTGTGGCGTAGACGCAAAATCACCGAGAGCGCGATCAGCAGCACCGCCAGCAGCAAAAAGGCGGCACCTCCGGCGATCACCGCTGACGGGTTGGTTTCGTACAGGCTCGGTGGACGATTGATGATCTCGCTGCCTTCGGGCAGGCTGTTGGTATCCATGCCGAAGCGCTGGAGGGTCTGATAGTCAAAGCTGGTTCGATGCGGGTTGATCGTTAGGGGCGTGTTGGCCGGGGTGTGCGTGAGCAGCTGTTCGATCATCGCCGCCACCGCCTCGCCCTGCGCCGCGCCATTGACCATCTTGCCACCGAGAACGCCGGTACCGTAGGTGCTATCGAAAACGGTGAACACCGGCACCGGGCTGATTTTGGCTAATTGCGTCCCTGTCACCAGCGAGCTCAGTGGCTGGCCATCAGCATCATTGACGAAGCCGAAGAGCAGCACACTGGTGTCCTGAGGCAAGGTGGCGATTTCCTTAAGCAACAGATCGAACTGCATTTGCGGATGAATAATCACCTCAGGAAAGAGGGCGCGCGCGCTGCGCTCCACTTCGGCGCGCAAGATTTCTTGTGCCACGGCAATCGGTAGCTGGCCGACGATAATCAGCCGGCGTGTTTGCGGGCGCAGGCGCTTGATCAACTCGAAGTTGTCCGCCAAGGCTGGGGAGGTGTCGGCCAACATGAGCTTGTCGGCCTTGAGCACATCGGGACGGACGGCAACCTTGGCGCCAATCGCCACGATCATTTGCTCGGGTGCAATGCGTTCTCGCAGGTCATGAGCAAAGTTGATCGCATAGGCGCCATCGGCCACGATGATGTCAGGGCGGACGACGCTGTACTTGTTCGCAAGATAGCTCATGAACCCGGCCTGCATTTTCGGGCCCTGAAAGCGCGCGTAGTCGAGGTACTCCTCGTACATCTCGGTAGGTACTGACGAGTGCAGCAACACCCGCTTCAGTGAACTGCTGAACGGCGCGATCCACGGATGGTTAGGGGCCTGCGAGTGCAGTACCAGAATGCGCTGGATGTTCCCCGTATCGGCCACCGCCAGCAGCGGCGCGGCCATCAGCACAATAAGCAGCAAGCCGCGCCGCAGCCAATCAGACATGCGCATTGGATTAATCTCCCCCAGCATTTATCGTGTGATGACCTGACCGGCCACCTTGTTGATTCATCATACTGAGCAATCGCGCGGCTTACTATCCCTAAAAATAGTGAGTCAGCCAGTGTCGCTGGGCGCAGCAAGTAACGCTGACTACAACCACCACATACCGAATGACAGCTCCTGACTGACCGCCCGCGCAGGTTTTACCGCCTCATAGTGGTCGCTGGCGCATCACGGAACGCCAAAAATCCACCCCTCTACTCCCGCAATCGCCTCTTCCTGTCCTCCTAGCCGCGGAGACATCAGCGATAAAAGGAAAACCCATGATCGATGCCAACAATGGTTGGACTATCTTCAGACAGAAATCGCCATAGCCATTCGGCAATCCCCTTCCGGGTCCAGTATTTCCGTGGGCCGGGCGGTGGGAGTACCTCAGTCGCCGGAGCATCATCAAGGGCGCGATATACGCGCAAGCCCTTCAGGCTGGCGTCTGGAGTCTGCGCGCCGGAGTAGTCGATCCCGACGTAACGACAAAAATCTGGCATTTGCAGTGTTATGGGTGGATTTTCAAATCCAGAAAAATCAGGCAAAAATCAGTCGCTGTGGCACGGCGCTAAACTGCAGGCTTGTTTGCGAATATTGGCGCATATTTGCGCTTACTTGCAATTATCTGTAATTACCTGCGACCGCACCGGAGCACCATGTTCAGCACCGCCACCTTCACCTTTCTCGCCGAGCTTGCCGCCAACAATAACCGCGAATGGTTTGAGGCAAACAAGCCGCGCTATGAAAGCTTGGTGCGTGAGCCGGCGCAGAAGTTCATCAGTGCCATGGGGCCACATCTGAGCGAATTCGCGCCGCGCTTCGTAGCCGACCCGCGCAAGCTAGGCGGCTCACTGATGCGCGTGTTTCGCGACACCCGTTTCTCGCGCCACAAAACGCCATACAAAACCAACATCGGCATCCAGTTTCGCCATAGCTTGGGCAAGGATGTGCATGCCCCCGGCTTTTACCTGCACATCGCCAACGACGAATGCTTTTTTGGCGCCGGCTGCTGGCACCCCGCCCCTGAGGCGCTGGGCAAGATTCGCGACCACATCGTCGCCCAGCCCAAGCAGTGGCACGCACTGAGCAAAAACAAAAGAATGCTGGCGAACTGGGCGTTTGCCGGCGAGTCGCTCTCGCGCCCGCCGCGCGGCTACGCGGCTGATCACCCGGCTATTGATGACCTTAAACGCAAGGATTTCATCCTGCTCGCGCCGCTCGACCCGGCAGCGGTCACCGACACCGGGCTGGTCAAGCTCGCCGCCAGCCAATTCGCCAGCGCCACACCCTTCATGTCCTTTCTCTGCGCGGCCGTCGGCGCGCAGTATTGAACCTTCAGCAGACCGCTCCGAGCGAGTAGACTGCGCCGCCCTGTGCACGAAGCGACCCCGCCGTAACCCATGAGCAGCCCAATTCCCGACCCCAGTACCCTCTCACCGGTCATGGCCCAATGGGCGCGCATCAAGGCGGAGCACGCCGATAAGCTGCTGTTCTTCCGTCTCGGCGATTTCTACGAAATTTTCTTCGACGACGCCGAACGCGCTGCGCGTCTGCTTGACCTGACGCTCACCGCGCGCGGCCAGTCCGGCGGCAAGCCGATCCCCATGGCGGGCATCCCCTATCACACGGTCGAAACCTACCTCGTGCGCCTGGTCAAGCTGGGCATTTCGGTGGCGATCTGCGAACAGATTGGCGACCCGGCGACATCGAAAGGCCCGGTTGAGCGCGCTGTTGCCCGCATCGTCACACCCGGCACGCTCACCGATGCGAGCCTGCTCGACGAGCGCAAAGATGCGCTCCTGCTGGCGATCACTGTCGAGCGTAATCAGGTGGGTTTGGCCTGGCTCAATCTGGCGAACGGCGATTTGCGCCTGATGGAAACCACCCGCGAAGCGCTAGCCACGCAACTCGAACGCCTTGGCGCAGCGGAAATTCTGCTGCCGGATGCGCTGGCCGCCAGCCTGCGCGACGACCCCGCCATTGCCAACCTGAGCGGCAAAACCGTCACCCACACTCTGCCCGACTGGCATTTCGACACCCGTGCGGCGCTGCATGCGCTGGCTGAGCAGTTCGGCACGCGCGATCTGGCCGGTTTTGGCTACGCGGGTGAAGAGCTGGGGTTAGCGGCCGCCGGCGCGCTCTACCGCTATGCCCAAGCCACTCAGATGCAGGCGCTCAGCCACATCACCGGCCTGATCGTGGAACGCGAAAGTCAGTTTTTGCGTCTGGATGCGGCCACCCGGCGCAATCTGGAAATTACCGAAACCCTGCGTGGTGAGCCATCGCCAACGCTGCTTTCGCTTTTTGACACCTGCGCCACCAGCATGGGCGCGCGCTGGCTGCGCCATTGTCTGCACCATCCGCTGACGGATCGGCGCCTGGCGGCGGGGCGCCACGAAGCCGTTGGCGAACTGGTGCCGCTCAACGCAGCGCTAAGCACGGCGATGAAAGGCCTCGCTGACATCGAGCGCATCGCCAGCCGCATCGCGCTCAAGAACGCACGGCCGCGTGATCTTTCTGGTCTGCGTGAATCAATCCGGCGTCTGCCAGAGCTTGCACAAAAAGTCAGTCGCTGTGAGACGGCGCATTTAAGCGCGCTGGCGCAAGCCCTGTCAGCGCCCCCCGCCTGTTTATCGATTCTCGATCAGGCCATCGCCGTCGAGCCTTCGGCCATGGTGCGCGACGGCAAAGTCATTGCGCCCGGCTACAGTGCTGAGCTCGATGAGCTACGCGCCATTCAGGACAACTGCGGTGCCTTTCTGCTGGAGTTGGAAGCGCGCGAGCGCGAGCGCAGCGGCATCACCAGCCTGAAAGTCGAATACAACAAAGTGCATGGCTTCTACATTGAAGTCACCCACGCCAACACCGAGAAGATTCCCGCCGATTACCAGCGCCGGCAAACGCTGAAAAATGCCGAGCGTTACATCACGCCCGAACTCAAAGCCTTTGAAGATAAAGCGCTCTCCGCCAACGACCGGGCACTGGCGCTGGAAAAGCGCTTGTACGACGAGCTGCTCGACGCGCTGGCCATTCACATCCCGCCGCTGCAGCGCCTGGCCCGTGCGCTGGCCGAACTGGATTGCCTCAACGCCTTCGCCTGCGCCGCCGAGCGCTATCAGTACACCGCGCCGGAATTCACCGGCGAAAACGTCATCGAGATTGAAAGCGGTCGTCATCCGGTCGTTGAGGCGCAAGTGCTGCAGGCCAAAGGCAACTTCATCGCCAACGACACGCGCTTTGCCACGACGCGCAAGCTGCTGCTCATCACCGGCCCGAACATGGGCGGTAAATCCACCTATATGCGGCAAGTGGCACTGATCACCCTGCTCGCCCATTGCGGCAGTTTTGTGCCCGCCAGCCGCTGCAAGCTTGGCCCCATCGACGCGATCTATACGCGCATCGGTGCCTCGGACGATCTCGCCTCCGGCCGTTCCACCTTTATGGTGGAGATGACTGAAGCCGCCGCGATCCTCAACGGCGCAACGAAAAACTCGCTGGTGCTGATGGACGAAATTGGCCGCGGCACCTCGACTTTTGATGGCGTGGCGCTGGCCTTTGCCATCGCCCGCCATCTCATCGAAAAAAATCAGGCCTACACGCTCTTCGCCACGCATTACTTCGAGCTTACGCGCATGGCGCAAGACTACCCGGTGTGCGCCAACGTGCATCTGGATGCGGTCGAACATGGCCACAAGATCGTGTTTCTGCACGCGGTGGAAGAAGGCCCGGCCTCGCAAAGCTATGGCGTGCAAGTCGCCGCACTCGCCGGCATGCCGCCAGCGGTGGTACGCGAAGCCCGCCGCCGTCTGACCCTGCTGGAAAACCGTGATGTCGGCACCAGCGTTCAGCCCGACCTGTTTGCCAGCGCCCCGCCAATGCCCGAGCCACCGCACCCAGCGCTCGATGCCCTGCGCGATCTCAGCCCGGATGAACTGAGCCCGCGCGAAGCGCTGGACAAACTTTATGAGCTGGCCAAGCTGGCGCGAACTTAGTACAAGTAACAAGCCAAGTACGAAGTTCGCGAAAGCCCAGCGCAAACCCAAGCCTGCACTAGCGACTTAACACCCACTCCATCGTAACTTTCAGGTCAGCGTCGCTGATCTTGCTGGCGTCATTGGGCGGCATAGGAATCGGCCCCCAAACGCCGGCACCGCCTTTGCGCACTTTCTCGCTCAGCTTCGCCACCGCGTCGCCCTGACCTTTGTATTTGGCGGCGATATCTTTAAGCGCCGGGCCGACGACCCGCTTGTCGACCGCATGGCAGGCGATACAGCCGGATTTCTTGAAAATGTCCTCGCTTGCTTGAACCCTGCTCACGAAACCGAGTGCAACAGTGCAAGTCGTTGCCAACAGAATAATCTTACGCATAATTTTTCTCCAAAAAACCGCCCAAGAATCGCAGAATCTTGAGCGGCAGACTGATCAATAAACGTCGTGCTGGGTGTTATAGGTATTGAAGTGGCCGGTCGGCGTAATCAGGCGCGGATCTTTGATTACAGCCTTGAGCTTGAGCGTCTTGTCATCCACCACCACGATGGCCGATTCCTTGTTCTTGGCACTCCACACCGACACCCACATCTCGTCACCCGCCTTGTTGTATTCCGGCTGGACTACACGTTTGGCACCATCATCAGTAATGCCTGCCCACTCGGCAATCGGCAGCACCTTGTAGCCCGCCGCCAGGTTCTTGATGTCATACACCGCCAGTGAATGACTCAGATTGGGGTCGGGATTGAGCGGGGTATCGACATACAAATGCTGCGACTTCGGATGACTCTTGATGAACAGTGAGCCACCGCCCTGCCCCTTGATCGAATCGACCATCTTCCAGGCGTACTGCTTGTGCTTGACCGGATCGGTGCCGATCAGCGCAATCGATTCGTCGCCCAGGTGGCTGGTTGCCCAGACCGGACCAAACTTCGGATGGGTGAAGTTGGCGCCGCGTCCCGGATGTGGAATCTTGCCCACGTCAATCAGCGCCGCCAGCTTGTCTTCCTTCAGGTCAATCGCGGCAATTTTGTTCGACTGGTTAGCAGCGACCATGAAATAGCGCTTGGTGCTGTCCAGACCACCATCGTGCAGGAACTTGGCGGTCGGAATTTCCTTGACCTTGGGATTCATGACGTCGGAGTAATTGAAGATCAGCGTCTTGCCGGTTTCTTTGACGTTAACCACGAACTCGGGATTGAAGTGCGAAGCTACGATCGAGGCGACACGCGGCTCGGGATGGTATTCCTGATCGCCAACGGTCATGCCACGGGTAGCCATGATCTTGAGCGGCTCAAGGGTGTCGCCATCCATGATGGTGTACTGGGGCGGCCAGTAGGCACCGGCGATGGCCAGCTTATCTTCGTAACCCTTGTATTTCGAGGTTTCCACCGAGCGGGCTTCCAGTCCGATGCGCACTTCCGCAACCGTCTCTGGTTTCTCCATCCACAAGTCGATCATGTTGATCTTGGCATCACGGCCAATCACGAACAGGTAACGCCCCGAAGCCGACATGCGCGAGATGTGCACCGCATAACCGGTCTTGATGATGCTGATGATCTTCTTGCTGTCGCCGTCGATCAGGGCAATCTCGCCGGCATCGCGCAGCGTGGTCGAGAAGATGTTCTCGATGTTGTAGTTGTTCATCTTCTTCTTCGGCCGATCTTCCGGCTTGATGAGCACCTTCCAGGTGTCCTTCATCTCTTTCATGCCAAACTCAGGAGGCTGCGGTGGCGTTTGCTGAACATAACGCGCCATGACATCAACTTCGTCGTCGGTCAATTCCCCTGACGTACCCCAGTTGGGCATACCAGCCGGTGAGCCATATTTGATGAACACTTTGAGATATTCGCTACCCTTGTCGATAGTCAGATCAGGGGTCAGCGGCTTTCCTGTTGCACCTTTACGCAACACGCCGTGGCAACCGGCGCAGCGCTGGAAGTAAATCTGGCGAGCCTTGTCAAACTCGGCCTTGGTCATCGTCGGAGCCTTGGGATTGATATCCTGATACATATCGACATTGGCCAATGGCGACGAGCCTGCCTGATAGGCGGTTTCTGCTGACGAGACGTCCTTGTTGGCAGCAAAGGCTGCAGAAATGGCGAGCGGCAGAGCGGCTGCGAACAGGCCAGAGAGTAGATACGATTTCTTCATGATTCTCCCTTTTCGGTGATGTGAACTCGAACGGACAACTGCTGAATTCCGTTAGACGACAGGATCATCCTCAGGGAATACGAAATCCTTGATTCGCATCAATCGAAAAATTTATTCACGGCAAAAGTCAGCCGCGCGACCGAAGGAAGTTCAGGTTCGGATGAGACGGCGCTTTGCGAAACTTCACCTCGCCACTTGACTGGTATCAATGCAATCACGCGTTTACCGGCAGAAAATATGTCACGATGTGTTGAGTTGTCATGATGAATTGCTACCCCTCAGCGCCGGAGAACCTATGGAAATTCTTGTCGACGCACGCGAGCTGGAACCGCCGCTGCCTTTTGAGCAAACCATGAGCGCGCTGGATCAGTTACACGACGGCGACGAGCTTGTGCTGTGGCTATTTCGCCGGCCAGAACCGCTGTTCAATATCCTGCGTCGAAACGGCTACGAGTGGTGCGAAACCAGTGGCCCCGATGGCTGCTTCGAGTTTCGCATCCGCGCGAAAACCTGATTAGATATCGAAACTGCGCAGCGCCTCGATATCAGCAATCGTGATGTGTTTGCCACTAACTTGAATGAGGCCACGCTCAGTCAAATCATGAAACACCCGCGACAGCGTTTCTGGCGTCAGGTTCAAGCGCGAGGCGATGATTTGCTTCGATGTCGGCAAACTCACCTCCACGCCTTTTTCCGAGGCCGTGGTATCCGGGCAATGATCGAGAAGATAGCCAATCACGCGCTGTGCCGACGAGCGCTGCGAATACGATTCGACGTCTTGCACCAGACTATGCAAGCGTTGCGACAAGCCAGCCAGCAGCTTGCGCGCAAACGATATATCGCTGTTGAGCAAATCAAAAACCACCGACTGACTGATATGCAGGAGCATCGAATCCTGCAAGGCTTCGGCAAACACCGGGTAAGGCCGATCCATAAACATGATCGCCTCGCCAAAGCTTTGGCGAGGCCCGAGAATTTCGACAACTTTCTCGTTTCCCTGCGCCGAAGGAAAAGCCAATTTGATCTGCCCGAGCAGAATGACAAAAAAACCTTTCGAGGCATCGCCCTTTTGAAACAGCAGCTCACCGCGCGTCAACCGACGCTCACGGGTACCCTCGGCAATAATGCGCAAGTGCTCAGCGCTAAGCTCCTGAAACAAGGGCAAACGGGAAATGATCGCGGGAATATCAGGCGGCGTAGGAGTCATGGCAGCAAGGCATCACATGAACAAATAATTAGGCAAGATAGCATGAGCCTTATCGTCGTCCATTGGCAATGAGCTACGCAACGCTGCTTAACATTCATGTGTTCTGCGTCATGCTCAGCGTAACGGGCTTTGCCCTGCGCGGGCTGCTAATGCTCAACAACTCGCCGCTGCTCGAACGCCCCTGGCTAAGAATTGCCCCGCATATCAACGACGCCATACTGCTCAGCGCAGCCATCGCTTTGGCAGTGTATTCGGGGCAGTATCCCTTCGTGCACAGCTGGCTCACCGCCAAATTCATCGGCCTTGCCGCCTACATCACCCTTGGCTCCTTAGCACTCAAACCTGGCCGTGCAAAGTGGCTACGCGTTAGCGCCTACATCATGGCTTTGAGTGTGGTGAGTTGGATGATCACGGTAGCCATTACCCGCAATCCTTTGGGGTATTTTTCCCTCTTGATTTGAATCAACGCGCCGGCGCACGAGGGCGAGTCTAATTTCCCGCATGTTCCGAATATCCAATTACATGCAGGAAATCGCCGCACCAACGCCCATCGGGCCGGTGCGCAAGCCGCCGGGGCCGGTGGTCATCTGGAATCTGATCCGACGGTGCAATCTCACCTGCAAGCATTGCTACTCGATCTCCGCCGACACCCATTTCAAGGGCGAACTGAGCACCGAAGAAGTGTTCACGGTGATGGACGACCTCAAAGCCTTCAAGGTGCCGGCGCTCATCCTCTCGGGTGGCGAGCCGCTACTGCGCGAGGACATCTTCGAGATTGCGGCGCGCTCCAAGGCGCAGGGTTTCTACACCGCGCTGTCAAGCAATGGCACGCTGATTGATGAAGCCATGTGTCGCCGTATCACAGCGGCTGACTTTCACTATGTGGGCATCAGCCTGGACGGTCTCGCCGCCACGCATGACAAATTTCGCCGCATGGACGGCGCCTTTGCCAAATCGCTGCACGCGCTCAAGCTGTGTCGCGATGCCGGCCTGAAAGTCGGCGTCCGCTTCACGCTCACGCAAGACAACGTTCACGACCTGTCCGCCTTGCTCGAACTGTGCGAACGCGAGGAAATTCCGCGTTTCTATTTCTCGCACCTCAACTACGCCGGACGTGGCAACAAAAACCGCAAGGACGACGCCCTGCACCAGATGACGCGCGATGCCATGAACCGGCTGTTTGACACCTGCTGGCAGCATCAAGAGCAAGGCTTGTCGCGCGACTACACCACCGGTAATAACGATGCTGATGGTGTGTATCTGCTGCATTGGGTACGCCAACGCTTTCCCGACAAAGCCGCGCACATCGAAGCGAAGCTGCGGCAATGGGGCGGCAACTCCAGCGGCGTCAATGTCGCCAACATCGACAACCTCGGCAATGTGCATCCAGACACCATGTGGTGGCACCATGATCTGGGCAATGTGCGCCAG
>CAZFSH010000058.1:0-12253 GCA_964521935.1 uncultured Propionivibrio sp. | reverse complement strand
AACCCCCTGCTCCCGAGCAAACCCCCTCCGGCGTTGAGTCGCGTTCACCCAATGCTGTCAGCAGTGGCGTCAGCACCTTTGATCCGATGAGCCTGGCCGCGCTCAAAGACCCGCGTAGCCCCCTCTCCAAGCGCAATATTTACTTTGATCTGGACAGCTATACCGTCAAGCCGGAATACCAATCGCTGCTCGCCAGCCATGCCAAGTTCCTCGCCGCCAACAGCAAAATGAAGATGCTGATTCAGGGCAACGCGGATGAGCGCGGCAGCCGCGAATACAACCTCTCGCTCGGCCAAAAGCGCGCTGAAGCGGTCAAGAAGTCGCTTGGCCTGTTGGGCGTGAGCGAAGCGCAGCTGGAATCCGTCAGCCTGGGTGAAGAGAAGCCTGCGTGCGCCGAACAAACCGAAGAGTGCTGGGGCCAGAACCGCCGCGCTGACATGCTCTATTCGGGCGAGTTTTAAGCATGCCACAATGGTCACACTGGCCGCTTCGGTCCCAGCGCCAGTACCAGCGCTTCGCTGTCGCCGTGCTGGCGACGCTGATGCTCCCTGCCGCCCATGCCGGGCTGTTTAACGACGACGAAGCGCGCCAGCGAGTTGAGCAGGTGCGCAAGTCGCTGGAACAAACGCAGGCGCAAGTCGCCACGCTAAGCACCAACCAGCTCGACTTTGCCAACCAGCTGGAAACGCTGCGCGGTGAGATGGCCAAACTGCGCGGCCAGCTGGAAGTGTTGACCTACGATCTGGAAACCACGCAAAAGCGCCAGCAAGATTTCTACGTCGACCTCGACAATCGCTTGCGCAAACTGGAAACACCCGACACCAGCACCAGCAATGATGCCGCTGCCGCCACAGCCGGTTCCAGCTCCACCAGCACGGCCGCGCCCAGCACCCCTGCCGTTGCCGACACGGAAGTCTATGAAAAAGCGGTTAACGCCTTGAAAGCCGGCAAAGCCAAAGAAGCGATGAACGCATTTGACGCGTTTATTCCCGCTTATCCGCAAAGCAAGCTCCTTGGCAGCGCCCATTACTGGAGCGCTTACGCGCACAGCCAGGTCAAGGACTACAAGGGCGCGGCATTTTTGTTTGGCAAATTCGCTGACACCTGGCCCGATGATCCACGCGCGCCTGACGCCCTCGAAGCGCAGGCCGACAATCTCGTCTCGGCTAAAGATAGCAAAGGGGCACAATCTGCTCTGCAACGTCTGGCCCAAAAATACCCGGCGTCAGAAGCCGGCAAGCGCGCGGCGGCCTCGCTGAAAAAGAAGTAAGCCGACGTGAAACTGCGCGTCAGCGAAATTTTCCACTCGGTACAGGGTGAATCAACGCGTGTCGGACTGCCGACCGTGTTTATTCGCCTGACCGGCTGCCCCCTGCGCTGTGTGTGGTGCGACACCGACTATGCCTTTAGTGGCGGCCAATGGCACACGCTGGATGCCGTATTGGCCAGCGTCGCCAGCTTTCACTGCGCCACCGTCTGCGTCACCGGTGGCGAACCCTTGGCTCAGAAAGCCTGCCTGCCCTTGCTCACCGCCTTGTGTGACGCCGGGTATTCCGTATCGCTGGAAACCAGCGGCGCACTCGATATTGGCGGCGTGGATGCGCGTGTCTCACGCATCATGGACCTGAAGGCACCTGACTCCGGTGAAGTCACCAAAAACCGCTGGGAAAATGTGCCTCTGCTAAACAGTACTGACGAAGTGAAATTTGTGCTCGCCTCACGCAGCGATTACGACTGGGCGGTGGCGACCTGCGAAGCTCACCACTTATTTACCCGCTGCCCGATTCTGTTTTCGCCCGTACAAGGCACCTTATCGCCCGCCGAGCTGTGCCAATGGCTGCTTGCCGACAAACTTCCGGTCCGGTTTCAACTGCAGCTGCACAAAATCCTCTGGGCCGATGCCCGCGGACGTTAAGAAGACGCTAAGGCACTGCCTCAGTAGGCGTTAAAGCAAGCGGGCGTGATCAATTTTCACGCAGCGATCCATCACCACCTGCAGCCCCGCCGCACTCGCCTGCTCCGCTTGGTCCTCATCGACCACACCGAGCTGCAACCAGAGGCTTTTTGCGCCGACGGCAATGGCCGCCTGCACAATCTCGGGCAGTTCTTCCGGCCGACGAAACACATCGACCATATCAATCGGCTCCGGCACGCTGGCCAAATCCGGGTAACACGGCTGACCGAGCACTTCGCTGAGTTGAGGATTCACCGGTATGACACGGTAGCCCGCTGCCATGAGATAGCGCGCGACCTCATGGCTTGCGCGGTGGGGCTTGTCGGAAATCCCGACGACGGCGATGGTGCGCGTTGTGTGCAATAAGCGGCTCAAGTCCTCGGTGTCGGTAATACGCATGACAGTTTCTCCATTTCGATCGTTTGGCGGCGCGGTAAGCGCTGCCATTGCCAATGTTGCCGTGCCCATTGCCAGAGCTCGTGCAGCGAGGCGCGGCGCAAGGCATGGGGCGGAGTTTGCCCGAGAAAACCCAAGGCCGCGTGCAGCGCGGGAACGGGCTGTGCGGCATCCAAAGGGGCGGCCAAGGTTTGCTTCGACAGCTTTTCACCGGCGGCATTCACAGCTACCGGCACATGCGCATAACGCGGTGTCGGCAAGCCCAGGCAACGCTGCAACCAGATTTGCCGCGGGGTCGAAGCAAAGAGGTCGGCACCGCGTACAACATCAGTAATCCCGGCCTCGGCATCATCGACCACCACCGCCAGTTGATAAGCGAACACCCCATCGGCGCGGTACACAACAAAGTCGCCCGACTCGTGCGCCAAGTTCGTGACTGAAGCGCCTTGCACGCGGTCCTCAAAGCTGATCGGCTCAGCATTCACGCGGACCCGCCAGGCGCGCGCCTTCCGGCCTTCATTGGGCAAGTTGGGCAAATCAGGCAAACCATGGCGACAGGTGCCGGGATAAATGACCGCGCCATCGGGCGCCAGCTGTGAGTCGGCGAGTTCGCGACGGGTACAGGCGCAAGGGAACACGGAATCCTGCTTCTGTAACTGGCTTAGCGCGGCCTGATACGCCTCGGTGCGCTGGCTTTGCCACACTACCGGCGCATCCCATTCAAAGCCAAAGGCCTCCAAGGTGCGCAAAATTCCCTCGGCGGCGACCAACGAGCAACGGGCCTGATCGAGGTCCTCCATGCGTAGCAGCCAGATGCCATCGTGCTGGCGAGCGTCCAGAAACGAGGCTAGAGCCGCCACCAGCGAGCCAAAGTGCAATGGCCCGGTTGGCGAAGGGGCAAAGCGACCGCAGTAGCGAGGGGAATGGGAAACTATCAAGGATGCAGGTTCGGTGATCAAATTATTTGATGCGGCAACAGCCAAGCGGTAGCATTCGGCCATCTATTCTGCCGCGCAGACAATCAGAACGGGGAACCGCAGCAACCATGGCCACGATCAACCTGACTGCTGATAACTTTCAGCCCACCATTACCAACAACGCGACAGTCATCGTGGACTTCTGGGCCGCATGGTGTGGCCCCTGCCGCGCTTTTGCACCCACCTTCGAGGCGGCGTCGGAAAAGTACCCTGACATCGTTTTCGCCAAGGTGGATACCGAGGCCGAACAAGGCATCGCTCAGGCGTTCAACATCCGCTCCATCCCGACCCTCATGGTATTCCGTGACCAGATCATCATCTACTCCGAAGCCGGCGCTTTACCGGCTGGTGCGCTGGACGAGCTGATCGGTCAGGCCATGACGCTGGATATGGATAACGTACGCAAGGAAATCGCCAGTCAGGCGAGCTGAGTCGAACACTACTGCTTCGTCATCATGCAGGACAGCCGCAGCCCGGACATTGAGCGCGCCATTGAGCTACAGCGCTTGCGCGTGCTCTATGCGCGCTTGCCTGGCAGTATTCTGTCGATGCTGCTGGGCGTTTTTCTGGCGTTTGTCTTCTTGTTTGAATCCGGCCATCCGGATCTGCTCAAAGGCTGGATTGCCTACATGTTGACAACGCTGGCGCTACGCAGCTGGGTCTGGCATCAGTTCAACAGCAGTCTCATTGATACGCAGCAACTCCGTATCTGGGAGTGGCTCTATGCCGGCGGCATGGCCTTAACCGCGCTGGGCTGGATGATGATTTGCGGGCCGCTCTACCCGGATGCCCGGAACCTGCAGGACTTCGTCTGGGTGATGATCATCTTTGTGGCATTCAGCGGCATGGTGCTCGCTGCACCGAGCATGCTGTGCTTCGTGTGCTTCATCATCCCGACCTTGCTGCCGGGACTTTATCGCTTCGTCGAATCAGGCCACTTTTCCGTCGCCTCAATTACCGGCGCCGGCGCCTGTTTGGCGGTGATCCTGATTACGCATCGCGGCTTGCGTCGCTTTACCCTCGACAGCTTGCATCGCCAAGTGGTGGCCGAACAATTACTCGCCGAACAGCAAGCCATTTTTCAAGGCGCTACAGCAGGAATTGCCATCGTGGAAAACCGGCTGCTGATCAAATGCAACAAACGTTTCGGCGAACTCTTCGGTCGAGGCTTGAACGCACTGCAATCACTCAACGCGCTGGAACTGTTTGTCAGCAGCGATGAGGGCGAACGCTTCATCAGCTGGTCAGCCGGCGAATTTGAAGCGGGGCGCAGCATTCATTCGATGGAACGCATGCGCCGAGCCGATGGCACCCAGTTCTGGGCAGAAATTTCCGGCCGTCAGCTGGAATTCGGCAGCAGCATGCGCAACATCTGGCTGGTTACCGAAGCCGCCGTGCAACAGCGGCCTGCGCAATAACGAGCCCGCGGCAAAAGTCAGTCGCTGTGGGACGGCGCCAACCAAAGGTTGGTCAGTACGGCCCCCGCCACGATCTCGCCACGGCCACCACCAGCGGGCGACACATGTATCGTGGTGCCATCTGAGCCCAAGTCCCACAGATTGCCGCGCAGGAAAACATTGAGACCATACTTGATGTCCGCCGCAGGGGCTCGTCCGGGCATGGCGTATTTCAACCACGCCTCCGCTTCAGTCAGCGAACCCACATCGCTGGCCGCGACACCCGCCGGCATAGCACCGCCGTTGTAGCCGCCCCACTTGTTCGCCCAAACACCATTGCCGGTCGAATAAGAGGGAACGGCGAGCAACTCGGCACCCAGCTCCTTGAGTCGGGCGTAAGTAGCCGGATACCAGGCATCAGCGCAAATCAGGATCGCCAACTTGCCCGCTGGCGTAGCAAATACCGGAAGCTCATTGACCGGCCCGCCAGACAGAAATTTCAACTCATCCGCAATGGGAAACACTTTCACCACCAGCGGCGGCACGATATGGCCATCGGGGCCAAACAGCGCTGATACGTTATACAAGGTACCACCGGGGCGTACAGTTAGCTGACCATCGACCAGCCGTGGCTCAGGCAACACAATCGAACCCGCGACAATACGCGTCTGGTAGCGTTGGGCCAATTCACCAAACACACGTTGATAAGCCTGAGCGGCCGCTGCGCCCTTCATGGTAAAGAGCGCCCACTCGGTTTTCTCGGCCACCGCAGGGGCTTTTGCCAGCCACCAGGCCAATTGCGGCAAGTGGCTCAGCGCCAACGTCTGCATGGCGGCAGCGGACGTCGTCGCGCTATAAACGCTGCGCTTTTCATTCGCGGCAATCAGCCATGTGCCGGTGTACTCGGGGAAAATGGCGATCGTCTTGTCGCCAAGCAAGCCGTTTTTCTGGGCATGCGCCAGATAACTATCCAGGCGTGCGGTCAGGGTCGCGCTATTGGCATAATCGCTCGGCTGCAACCACGGTTGAATGCCCAGCAAATTGCCTGGCTTGTTGGCCGACTGAGTTGCCGCCTTATCAGCCTGCCACTGATGGGAATGGGCGCCGGCTTGATGGATAGCAATGCTTTGCCCGGCAACCGGCTCGGCCAGCTCCCCGACACGATCACTTCCCGCCCACGCCATCCACAAAATGGACAGCGCACCCAGAATGCCCGTCGAAACAGCGAACCCGCGCCCCGTGGCCATGGTTACACGTTGAACAAAAAGTTGAGCACGTCGCCGTCTTTGACCACGTATTCTTTACCTTCAGCGCGCATCTTGCCGGCCTCTTTGGCGCCCGCTTCGCCCTTGTACGTGATGAAATCATCAAACGCAATCGTTTGCGCACGGATGAAGCCTTTTTCGAAATCGGTATGGATCACACCGGCCGCTTGCGGCGCCGTGTCGCCAGCATGAATCGTCCAGGCACGTACTTCTTTAACGCCCGCCGTGAAATACGTCTGCAGGCCCAGTAGTGAATAACCCGAGCGGATCAGGCGATTCAAGCCCGGCTCGTCCAAGCCCATTTCGCTCAGGAACATGGCCTTGTCCTCGTCCTCCAGATCAGCGATCTCCGCTTCAATGGCGGCGCAGAGTGCGACGACTTGCGCGCCTTCTGCCGCTGCATGCTTTTGCACCGCCTCCAGATGCGGGTTGTTCTCGAAACCGCCTTCCTTGACGTTGGCGACATACAGCACAGGCTTGGCCGTAAGCAAAAACAGCTGGCGCAACAGCACACGGTCTTCTTTGGAGAAGTCGAGCGCACGCACGGGCTTGCCTTCGTTCAGCTGCGCGAGGCATTTTTCCAGAATCGGCACCAAGGCCTTGGCGTCTTTGTCGCCCCCGGACTTGGCCTGCTTGCTGACACGATTCAGCGCTTTTTCCACGGCACTCATGTCAGCCAGAGCCAGTTCGGTATCGATGACTTCGATGTCGTCGAGCGGCGAAACCTTGCCAGAAACGTGCACCACGTTTTCGTCGTTGAAACAGCGCACCACGTGGACGATGGCGTCGGTTTCCCGGATGTTGGCGAGAAACTGGTTTCCAAGCCCTTCGCCCTTGCTGGCGCCGGCAACAAGGCCGGCAATGTCGACAAACTCAACGATGGCAGGCTGAATTTTCTGCGGCTTGACGATAGCGGATAAAGCCGCCAAGCGCGGGTCAGGCACTTCAACAATGCCGACGTTCGGCTCAATGGTGCAGAAGGGATAGTTCTCCGCCGCGATGCCAGATTTGGTCAGGGCGTTGAAGAGTGTCGACTTTCCTACATTGGGCAAGCCAACGATGCCGCATTTGAGAGACATGGAATTCCTTTATGGATGACTGCGCGCGCCGTACCAACGAGGTATCGTCGGACTGTTATCGCTGAGCGGTGGTGAAGGTGGATTTTAACCTCCCCGGCTACGCTACATGCCCCGAACACCTCGGGCGCAGTAGCCGGGCGGCCGCATGATCTGGCTCAGTGCACCTTAAGCACGGATTCCCGCCTGAATCGCCAAGCCCAAACCAACGCTGCCAAAACGATTGCCTTCGACGACCTTGGCACGTGGCACGGTTGCCCGGCAAGCCGCATACACCGAGGGAATGGCCGATGTGCCACCGGTGAGGAAGAGTGTCGTAATGGCTTCCGCCGCTACGCCCGCCTGACGCAAGCAGTCGCGAATGCTCTCGACGATTTTGTGGGTTTCGGTTTCCGTCGCGCGCTCGAACGCACTCCGCGACAGCGGAATGTGCAAGGCCTCATCCACGTAGGGCAAATGCAAACTCGCCTGCGCATTCGCAGAGAGATCAATCTTGCTGCGTTCCACATCACCCGCCAACTGATGCCCGGTTTGCTCGCGCACCACACGCAGCAAGCGATGCACAAGCTCGGGTTTATCCGCCATGTAGTGCATGTCCTTGAGGAAGGTCGCGGCGCTGTTGCCGTTGAGCAGGGCGATGCGATGCCACGTGGCCAGATCAAAGTACACCGACGATGGCAGCTCCTGCGTGAGATTGGTACGCTGATGCGTCTTGTAGCCCAGATGCGGCATGACCTGATCGAGGCTGAGCCGCTTGTCGTAATCGGTACCGCCGATATGGACGCCGGCGTTAGCCAGCACGTCATCCTTGCGCTCCGCCTTCAGGTGGTTCGCCGGCGACACGCGCACGATGGAAATATCGGAGGTTCCCCCGCCAAGGTCGGCGATCAAGGCCAGTTCCTCTGTACGCACGCTGGCCTCATAGGCCAGGGCGGCGGCAATCGGCTCGTATTGAAACTCTACCGAACGAAAACCGCAGTGACGGGCAATACGTTCCAGCTGGTCTTGCGCGAGGCGGTCACGCTCGGAGTCATTATCGACAAACCACACCGGACGGCCGAGCATCACGCGATCCACACTTTGGCCCAGCTTGCTTTCCGCCGTCGTTTTAAGGTGGCGCAAAAACAGGCTAATGATGTCTTTGAAAGCCATCTGGTGGTCGCCGATGGTGGTGACCTCGTCAAGCAAGCTGCTGCCCAACACGCTTTTCAGCGCGCGCAGCAAGCGCCCTTCGTAATGCTGGGTATAGGAGGCAATGCCGGCACGGCCAAATTGCACGCACTCCTCTTCAAGGTTAAAAAATATCGCGCTCGGAATCGTGACCTCATCCCCTTCCAGCGGGATCAGCTCGGGGCCGGTGGGCGAGGCATAGCCAACTGTGGAGTTGGAGGTGCCAAAGTCAATCGCTAACATCGTGTTCATGCGCACCAATCAATAATGGGTTGCCACTGCGCCCGGTCAATGACGGTGCGCGAGGATGGCAGGTCAAAAAGTGTCAAGCCCGCTGCCGCCGATTGCACATAGAGCTGGGTGTCGCGCAGATAACTCAGCACCGGCACGTCACGACTGGTGAAAAATTGATCTACCGACTCCGCGTCGGGATCGGCTACAAGGTTCGAAGGTGGCGCATCATAGTCGCTTGGCAAGGCATGTTCGCGGCCATCGAGTGTGGTGAAAAATCGCGCCAGTTCACGTGCGGCGCGTGTACGTGCGTCGACGCGCATGCCCACTACCGCAATCTCGGTACGCCCCTTGCGGATGGTTTTTTCGTCGAGCAGGGTTTCGATGAAGGTGCGCGTCGCCAGAATGTCGAACAAGGAGGGCTGTACCGGGATGATGATGCGTGCCGCCGATTTGAGCACGCGGGTCAGGAGCTTTCCGTGCAAGCCGGCAGGCGTGTCCAGCACAGCGTGCGTGGTGCCCGCTGGCGGGCGGGCAATCTGGTCATCGCCCACCTCCCACGCGCGAATGGTGGCGGCATCCGGCGGACGTATCTGTAACCACTCGCGTGCGGATTGCTGGCGATCAATGTCGCCGAGCATGACGCGCTGACCCTGATTTGCCAAGTAGCCCGCCAGATTAGTGGCGAGCGTGGACTTACCGGCGCCCCCCTTGGGGTTGGCGATGACGATGATCTTCATAGCCAAGGATCATGCCGCAAAACGCCAGAAAAGTCAGTCGCTGTGGGACGGCGAAAAGCAGCGCAGACGGACGCGCTACGGCGCAATCACCCGGGCCGCGGGCAAGCGTGCGCTGAAGGTGCTGCCACGCCCGAGTGTGGACTGAATATGCAGCTTACCCTGATGCCGCGCCAAGGCGTGCTTGACGATCGCCAGCCCCAGCCCGGTACCGCCACTCGCGGTTGAGCGGCCACGATCGACGCGATAAAAACGCTCGGTCAGCCGGGGGATATGTTCGGGCGCAATCCCGATACCGCTGTCAGTCACGGAAAATGCCGGGCCGCTGACAAGCAGGTGCCAGCTCAACTGAATCTTGCCACCCTCGGGGGTATAGCGAATGGCGTTGGACACGAGGTTACCAAACGCACTACGCAGTTCGTCCTTGTTGCCCGTGACGTGTACCTCACACACTTCCGCAACATCAATCGTATGTCGCCCGGCCGACAAGGCGCGTGCTTCCTCAAGCAAGTCTTCAATCAGTGCCGGCACGTTAACCTCGGTCTGGCTCGGGGCGCGCTCATCGTTCTCCAGACGCGACAATGTCAGCAGGTCTTCGATCAGCCGGCGCATGCGCTCAGCCTGATCGCGCATCATGGCGAGAAAGCGTTGGGAATCTTTTCTGTCTGGCGGATCGTCGCTGGTCAGCTGTTCGAGAAAGCCGCCAATCACCGTCACCGGTGTGCGCAATTCATGCGACACATTGGCAACAAAATCGCGGCGCATTTTTTCCGTACGCAGCGCCAGGCTCACATCGCGCGTCAGCAACAAGGTGCCCTGATCGGAAAACCGCAACAGATGCATTTGCAGGTGACGGTCACCCGTAATCACGGTTACGCTGGCCTCTGGCGGCACATCGCCCACATGAAAGCGCGTCAGAAAATCATAGAACACCGGCTGGCGCACCAGCTGGGTAATCAAGGTTCCCAGATCACGCTGCATATCGATACCAAAATGCTTGGCCGCCGAGGCATTCACCCATTCGATATGATCGCTGCTGTCGAGCAAAATCACGCCATCGGGCAGCACGGCGGCGGCATTGAAATAGCGGGTCAAACGCTGCTCCAAGGCCATCACTTCACTCAAGCGCGCTTTACGCAGCTTTTGCATGGCGGTAAAAATGTCGCGCCAGCGCCCGCTGCCATCCGGCAAGGCGTGCTCCCCGCCCTCAGCCAGCCATTGCAGCAGTTCACGCTGGTGCGTACGATCGGTCAACAGGCGCGCGCTGGTCAGTCCGAGCGCAAACGTCAGCACAATAAGCAGCAACACGGTCATGGGGAGTCCAGGTCAGGCAGAAAGCTTGTAGCCGATACCGCGCACGGTCTGGATCAGCTCTTCGCCCCCCGGAGAAACCTCTCCGAGGCTGGCGCGCAAGCGGCGGATATACACATCGATGGTGCGATCTTCGAGAACAACATGATCGCCCCGCAACACATTGAGCAACTGATCCCGGCTGTACACCCGGTTCGGGTTGTTCATGAAAAACTGCAGCAGCTGAAATTCGGTAGGCCCGAGCGCCACCCGCTTGCCACCGAGCGTGACACCATAGGCTAGCGGATCAAGCACCAGCGTACCCACCGTCACCAGATCACCGGCACGGTGTGGCGAACGCCGACGCAGCACGGCTTTGACACGCGCCACCAGCTCTTTGGGCGAAAACGGTTTGGTAATGTAATCGTCGGCCCCCAGCTCAAGCCCGCCGACGCGATCATGTTCTTCGCCACGCGCCGTCACCATGATGATGGGCAGCTCTTTGGTGCGCGCCTCGCGACGCAGGCGGCGCGCCAGTTCGATGCCTGACATGCCGGGCAGCATGACATCAAGCAGCGCGATGTCCGGCAGTTGTTCCGTAATGTCGCGCAACGCCAGCTCAGCCGTGGCAAAGGCCACCGGCGCATAGCCGCCCTGCTTCAGGGAATAACACAACAACTCCTGAATCGCGGGCTCATCTTCAACCACGAGCACGCGCGGCTGGCTACTCACGGCGCCTCGCTCTCCACTTCCAGGCCATCTTCGCCGAGGTGGCGCACATCACGCCCTTCAGCGATGTAGATCACACTCTCTGCCACATTTTTGGCATGGTCGCCGATGCGCTCTATCGACTTGGCAATAAACACCAGATCGAGCGACGTGGAAATCGTGCGCGGGTCCTCCATCATGAAGGTGACCAGCTGCCGTACCGTGGCGCGGAAGAGTAGATCGATCTCTTTGTCACGGCGCACAATTTGCGCCGCCATCACACCGTCATTACGAACGAAGGCATCGAGCACTTCACGCACCATGGGCAACACCTGCTCCCCCATGTTGCGTAAATCCACTTCATAAGCGAGGGCACCACCGATACCGCGCTCGCTGATTTTGCGCACGGCCTTGGCGATTTTTTTGGCTTCGTCGCCCATACGCTCCAGGTCTTTGACGGCTTTGACGATGGCCATGATCAGGCGCAAGTCGATCGCCGCCGGCTGACGCTTGGCGATGATATGGGTGCAGGCGTTATCAATCGCCACTTCCAGCGCATCGATCGCTTTATCGCCCGCAATAATGCTTTCTATCGCCTCGGCATCGCGCGTGGTTAATACCTTCAGTGCCGAGGCTAATTGTTCCTCGATCAAGCCGCCCATGTGGGTGAGTTCGGCGCGAATGGCATCGAGTTCGGAATCAAACTGGCTGGACAAATGTGTGCTCATGGTGCGTTCCTTATGAACTGATTAGCCAAAGCGGCCGGTGATGTAGTCTTCAGTGCGCTTGTCTTTGGGCTTGATAAAGATGTCGTCGGTCACGCCAAACTCGATCAGCTCGCCCAGATACATGTAGGCGGTGTAATCGGACACCCGTGCTGCCTGCTGCATGTTGTGGGTGACGATCAGAATGGTGACCTTTTGTTTCAGTTCACCGATCAACTCTTCAATGCTCGCAGTAGCAATCGGATCGAGCGCTGAAGTGGGCTCATCAAACAGCAAAATTTCCGGATCGGTCGCCAGCGCGCGGGCAATGCACAAGCGCTGCTGCTG
>CAZFSH010000057.1:0-12286 GCA_964521935.1 uncultured Propionivibrio sp. | reverse complement strand
TAACGCCGTACTACAGCGACTGACTTTTGCCAGACCTTCTTCACGTCGATGATGCGCTGATTGTCGCCGTCAAACCGGCCGGACTGCTGTCCGTGCCGGGGCGAGGGCCAGACAAGCAGGATTGCCTCAGCGCCCGAATTCAGGCGCTCTACCCTGACGCCTTAGTCGTACACCGTCTCGACATGGATACTTCAGGCTTACTCTGCATGGCGCGGGGCATCGACGCTCAGCGTCAGCTAAGCATCGCCTTTGCCGAGCGGCGGGTGAGTAAGCGTTATGAGGCCTTGGTGTGGGGGCAGTTAGCGTCGGACGATGAATGGAAGCTGATCGACCTGCCCCTGATTGTCGACTGGCCAAACCGCCCGAAAAGCAAGGTGGATCACGAAATCGGCAAGCCAAGCCAAACGAATTGGCGCGTGATCAGTCACGACACCATCAGGAACGCCACACGCGTTGAACTTGAGCCGGTCACGGGCCGCTCACACCAGCTACGCGTTCATCTTCAAGCGCTCGGCCACCCGATTATTGGTGATCCCCTTTACGGCCCTGAATTGGCGCCCGAAAAAAACGAAGGCGCATCGCCCTGTGGCAATGCGCCCCGCATGTATCTTCACGCCTGCTCACTCACCCTGCCTCACCCGGTAAATGGCGAGGCAGTAAGTTTTATCAGCCGGCCAGAGTTTTAGCCAGCCAGTTTCTTGAAGGTCTCCAGCACAGCCGCGCCGTTAAACGGCTTGACGATCCAGCCTTTGATACCAGCCGCTTTGCCACGCTCTTTCATTGACGGGCTGCTCTCAGTGGTCAGCATGATGACATTGACGGTAGCGTTACCCAATTCACCACGAATTTTCTCGACCATGGTCAGGCCGTCCATGTTGGGCATATTCACGTCGCTAACCACCAGCTTGATGCCGGGGTCGGCTTTCATCTTGGCGAGGCCATCTTTGCCGTCCACCGCCGTCGCCACATCCAGGCCATTGCTCTTGAGAAAACCGGCCACTTCGTCGCGTACCGTACTGGAGTCATCAACCACAAGAATCTTTGCCATTTCTACAGTCCTTCTTATTTAAGTAGGGTTAAAACAATTCCAATTCGCCCGAATCAACCAATTCAGACGCATCGTGGACAATTTCCTTAAAGTCTTCCGGCGACCAGCTCAAGTTAAAGATGAAGCGCTGATACAACTTCACTGATTTCCCGGTACTGTCATCGGTCAGAGTATAGAGAAAGCAGAGCTGCGGATTTTCCGAGCCGAAGGAAATGTACTTGTGTTTATGGTTAACGACCAAGGGCACCTGAATGGTGCTACCTGAGACTGCTGCGTCACCAATATATCGGTTCTTGAATGCGCCCCAAATCAAATTGGTGATTTCACCGAGCAACGCGTTAACTTCGCGGAAGTTGGACTCAGGAAACGATGGATCATTATTGAGGACACTCAATATCGGCTCTTCTTCGGTCTGCAGCATCATGTAGCCGCGGCACCACGAGCTTTCCAGAGGGATGAGACTAAACACCTCACCGAAAATCACACGATCACGGACGATGTAGGGGGTATCCCAGCTTGTCGTCAGGTCCTTGAACTGGCTGGTAAGGATGCTTTCGGTAATTTCCGAAATGCCGCGAACAAGCGCGCAGGGATAGACCAAACTAAAAATATATTCGTCGATCACCTTGCGCAAACCACTCATGTCATCGGTGGTGTACACCCCGCAAAAGACACGTCGGAGATTCTCGCTGACGCCGTCCATCGTGGCAGCGCCTTCACGGCGCAAAATAATCGGCAACTCAGGGCGGATAGTGTGAATTTTCAGCGCTATCTCGGCATTCTCCTCCGGCGAACTGCCATAAGACTCCGAGTACAGAATCGCACCCAAATCAATATTTGAGCGCAGCACCGACATCAGACGGTTCTTGCGCACCTTGAGACCAACCAAGCTATTTTGGTCACAAAATTCTTTTATTGATCCAAAGTGCTTGTCACTGTTATCAAGCACTAACACCTTACTTACCAGCGCTTCAGCCATAGTTCTCTCACACCTTAATAAATTAAGACTGCATCAAAAAAGTTCCAGTGCCCCGGTTTCCTCGGCAGCAACTGACATATCAACCCGAAAATCAATGGGCGCATACGAGCAAAAACACAAAGTGGCGTGCAGCTTGATCGAATCGTTAATCGTCAGCTTGTGCTGGGAAATGTAGTTAGGCTTAAGTTCCTTAAAGAAAGGAACGCATTTGCTTTCCAGCATAAAGGGTGTCGACATGCCCAGGTGCGGAAAGTAATTACCAAAATCACGATTCATAGCGCCGCAGCACAGGTTGCCCATCTCCGAAAACACTTCCTCAAAATTACGATTGGAGTCGGACTTCGTGAAATAGTCTTGTGTCGCTTTGTCGCTATCGATATGGAATATCGTTAACAAGCGAAACAGGTACGACGAGATGGTCAAAATCAGCAAGTGCTTTTCGGGCGGCTCAATAAATTTACTGCCAGGCAGTGCCTCAATGCGCATTTCATCGCCAGCATCAACCACCAAGTTTGCTTTCGCTGCCTTGGTAAAAATGAAATCAACGCCTTGCTTGGCCTGTTCGCTGATGGACATCAGACTTCGCCCATCCGCTCTCTGAGCTGACCAATCATCGATTCCAGGCTGCTGATCGCCGCCGTAATCATCTTGCCGTCAGCCTGAATTTCCTGAAAGGTTGCCGTCGTGGTCAGATCATTCTTGTGCAAGCTCTTGCTGTAGTCCTTTGACAGCGCTTCAGAGCGAAACGCCAAGGTGCGCACTTCATCGGCAACCACCGCAAAACCGCGCCCCGACTCTCCAGCCCGTGCTGCTTCAATGGCTGCATTAAGGGACAGGATCACCACATGCTTGACGATTGAGGCGAACTCCTGATTCTGCTTGTGCATCTCGCGGTTTTGCACCATTAGCGAGTTCATCTCTTCGTGCCAATGCTCAAAGGTGACAGCAATATTGCGTAGTTGAGCGGCTTCAGCGGCTAATTTGCCAACCCGGTAGAGCACATCACTCTTCAGCGACGCATTGCTATCACGCAAGGCCTCCAGCTCGCTGAGGTCGGCACCCGCAGCGCCGGCTGCATTGTTCTGCGCTAGCTCAAGCTCTTGCTGCAATGATTGCTCGCGCTGACGTAGCTGTTGTAGCTCGCTCTCTGCTGCTTGTTGTCGGCTTTCGACCAAGGCCAATGCGTTACCGAGACTATCGTTACTCATCCGCAAATCGCCCAACTGCCGCCCGAGATCAGCCTCTAGGGCCTTAACGATCTGCTTATGCGATGAATCAGCGCGCAGACTGGCGATCACCCACGTGATCGCCACCAAAATGAAACCGCCAAGCAAATAATAGGTCGTCGTCATAAGGGAGCAACCGCAAACTGGCCTGGCAATGTGATCACCGTTTCAAAGGCACGGAAATCAGCGCCTTTCTTGTCATCGGTGAACTCAAGCGTGATATCACCCCCTTCACGCTTGATGAAGTCCTGCACAGCATCCATGCCCACACCCCGTCCTGAAACTTCAGTCACGGCCGCGGCAGTAGAAAAGCCTGCGGCAAAAATCAACTGCGCAACGTCTTCGTCAGCGACCTGATCGTTCTCGGCAACCATACCCTTTTCGATACCTTTTTTGCGGATATAGCCCAAGGCCAAGCCTTTGCCATCATCGCGCAAACGCATCGCCAAGCGATTGTCCTTCATAAACAAGTCCAAGGTAATGGTGCCAGCGGCCGGTTTACCGCTAGCAAGACGCTCGGCGCGAGTTTCGATACCGTGGTCCATCGAGTTGCGATACAAGTGCATAAATACGTTACGCAGCAAGTCGGTGACTTGATTGCGGATAAAAATACCGTTGTCGTTGACAGCCAACTGCGGTGCTTCCTTGTCCAGCTCTTTGGCCAAAGAAGGAAGCGAGTCGAATACGCCACTGAGCACGCTCTCGATAGACTCGGTGCCGATAAGGCGCAATTTGTGCTCGAGTTGTTTGATTGTCGTCGCTATCGCCGCCTTGTCGCTATCCGCAAGGTTAATCGTAGCGATCTCGGCAACCATATCCTCGACCTGCTCACGCTGAACCATCACGTACTTCTCAGCGCTACCACGACGCCCCGGACCTTTGCGACCCAGTTTGACGTCATTAATCGTGGCATATTCTTCCACCGACACTTCGACTTCTTTCAGCTGCGTTAGCAAGGCGTCTTTATCAAACACCGCCTCAGCGTCCTTGCGCAATTCGTCATACGCTGCTTCAGCTTCATGCACCACATTGGTCAAATGCAGGAAGCCATACGTGCGCGCATTGCCCTTGATGGTGTGCATGTTGCGGAACAGTTGCGTAACCACCTCAGCATCTTTGTCGGTGGCGGCAGCAATCAATTTACCGTTTTCTTCGATGAAGGACCGCGAACTGTCGATGAACTCGTGGAACTTCTCCTGATTGATATGCAGCACCTGGCCGATCATTTCCAACTCACGTTTCTGGTGCTCGGCCTCAGCCGCCAGCTTCTTGAGCTCAGACACGTCGCGAATCACGACCATGAGCTTTTCAACTATCTCACTGTTGTCGTCGCAAATAGGCGACCAGGCCAGTGCCAGCGATTTGACCTTGCCATCGGGCATGGTCTTGTTGAACTCATTGATCAGCAGATGCGAGTTGAACTCGAAGTTCATCTGATCTTCACCGATACAGGCACCAATTGAGGTAACCAGCGAATCCCTTGCATCAGAGCCAATATCTGCGCCCTGGAAGATCAATTCCATCGCATCTTTGCCAGCAATATCCTTGCTGTCCAAAATCTGCTCTAGATAGCGCGAATACTCCGGATGAACTGCGCCACCGGGAACAATCATCAAAATACCCTGGCGCATGTTCTGCAGCATGGCATGGATATTGACGTTTTTCTCGTGCAACTCGGCAGTGCGCTGCGCAACGATGTTCTCCAAGTTATCGTTAATCCCCTTCAGGTCGGTAACCAAACGAACGTTGTCCTTGAAGGTGCTGGCAAACGTACTGCTCGCCACCCAGACCATCGCCATCGAGAAAATGATGTTATCGAACGGAACCATGGCGATACCTTGGAAATAACCCAAGGCCAGCAGGGCATCATGAATGAACATCACCGCATAGATGGTCATACCAACCAATAGCACCAGGGCACCTTCGCGCTTTTGCAGCGTGCCGCGTGCGGTATGGAAGATCGAACTCAGAATAAGAATCAGGTTGGCAAAAAACAACACCGTACGGGCATGGGAAAACAGCAGCATATTGAAGCTGGCCAGCCAGTCATCAATCCCATTAGGGGTTGAACGATCGACCAAGGAGTATGTCGTCCAGTTGAAGAACGCGAACGAGGCCATGAACAATGCGGTGCCCATCACAATGACACCCATGAACCAGTTGAACTTCGGCGTGTACTTATCAAATGCCTGACAGAACACCGAGAAGTAGAAAACGCAGGTCAGCCCCAAAAACTGCAGGATCAACATGAGTTCCGGATCGAAAGTGCGCAACGCCACGTCGGAGGGCAAAAGCAAATACGGCGCAGCAGAAAAGCTGGCCATTGCCGCGCTCAGGTACATGACCTGGCGAATCTTCACGTAAACCAGAAGGAAGAACAGTCCGAAGAAGAAGATGGCAACGCCGGCCGTCAGACGGAACTCACCGCCGCGATACTGGTGCCACGTCAGACTATTGTCATTGGTCGAGTAACGACGGATCTCAAAGGGTAATTCATAAATACCGTCTTGCGTCAGCGATTGAACCTTGATCGCAATAGTCTGCTGCGTGGTTTTAGCCTTAAAAATAACCGGGATAGGCTGATTGGCAAAAAAGCGCTCGACACTGAAGTTGCCGGGGCGGTTGTAAACCTCATTGCCATCAATATAAACAGTGACCCGCGAAAGGCGGCTGCTGACCAGCAGAACCATGTCCTTACCCAACTGATCAGATTCCCACTGAACCACGGCACGATACCAGCCAACACTAAACGGTGGCTCGCCCGGATAAGCGCCTGCCCAACTACCTGGAGTTTTGAGAAGCTTCCAGTCTTTGGTGTCCAAGTCTTCATCGCCATACGAAAAGTCGTTGTCACCGCCTCTGGCAAACAACCACGTGCCAGCGAAAGGGGTAGGCTTGCCACCCTGCTCCGGAAGCTTGGTTGTCTCCGGGCTAATCTTGATCAGGCAGGAGAAACAATCGGGCCGTGGGTCCACTTGCCGCTCCTGCCCCGCAGCGAATACCCCGGCGATCACGCCAAACAGCAAACCGAAAGCCAGCAGCGCTGACCGGAAAGTGCGGTTCATCAACTCTATCTCCTCGTGGTGTCCAATGTATTGCGACGCTGATGAGTGGGTCTCATTCTCTGGGCATCGCTATTTATAGCTATTCGCCAAATATTACACATAAATATAGGGGTAATTCATTATCTGCGGAAGTAATTTTTACGCGGATTTTTTGCCCAGAACTTTTACCCAACTTAGCAACGCTGACGACATCCAGGGCACGTAGGCAAATTTTCAGCCAAACTCGACGGAATCCAAATTGGTGCGCCTGATATCACTCACGCGGGTGACACCGGACAATGCCATGGTCACTTCCAGTTCGCGCTTGAACGTAGCCAGCAAACTGGACAGCCCCGCCTCGCCGGCACCGGACATCGCCCAGACCCATGGCCGACCGATCAGTACACCCTTGGCACCCAAGGCCACCGCCTTGTACACATCCATGCCACTACGCACTCCACCATCGACAAAAACGTCGAGCTTGTCGCCCACAGCGTCAACGACTGCCGGCAGCTTTGAAATCGACGAGGCAACGCTATCCAGCTGACGCCCGCCATGATTGGATACAACTAAGCCATCGGCTCCCACCTCGACCGCACCCAGCGCATCATCCACTTGCTGAATACCCTTGATGATGAGCTTGCCCTTCCAGAGTTTTCGCAGCCAGGCAATGTCTTTCCAGGTGACGGTGGTATCAAATTGCGAATCCAGCCACGCACGATACGCATTGAGATCATTGGCTGCCGGAATCATGTCGGCAAAGCTGGCAAAGGTATGTGGCTTGCCGTTGATACCGACATCCCATGCCCAGCCCGGGCGAGTGGCAAGTTGCCAAAACTTGCCCAACTTTCCTTTCAATGACTGGCTGAGCATGCCATTGCGGGTATCACGGTGACGCATCCCGGCCATGGGCAAATCCACAGTGAACAGCAAAGTCGTCACGCCGGCCGCTTCGGCGCGTTTGAGCAAGCGCTCCACGGCGACACGATCCCGCACCATATACAGCTGAAACCAGAATTTCCGATCCGCGGCCGCACGCACCTCTTCCAACGAACACACTCCAACAGTCGACAAAGTAAATGGAATATCAGCGCGGTTGGCAGCTCGCACGCCCTGCACTTCACCGCGCCGGCCAAACAGCCCGGCCATGCCAACAGGCGCCAAAATCACCGGCATACCCGCGGGTTCGCCAAGGATGGTCGTTCGCGTATCCAGCGTCGAGACATCGCGCAATACCTGCTGCTTGATGGTGATCTTCGCGAAATCGCTGACGTTTTTGGCCAAGGTCACTTCATCATTGGCGCCGCCATCGATGTAGTCAAAAAGGAAGCGAGGTAGTTTTTTTTCCGACAGCCGACGGTAATCCAAAGTGGTCGCCGGAACGATGTTGTAGGTGCTGCCCATACTGCCTCCGATAGGTGGAACGAGTCGTTGCTCAGTATGCAACAGGGCGATTTTTTTGTCGTGCTACCTTCAGCACTCGCGGCCCCTGGCCGAACCAGCGCTGACAAGCGCGCGTAAAGGCCGAATCATGGCCATACCCCAAGAGGCTGGCGATACGCCCGGCCGCCAAGCCTTGCGCGAGCAACTCGCGCGCCCAGCGCTGCCGTTGGGTTTCTTTTATCTCCGCGAACGACGTGCCTTCCAGCCGTAAGCGGCGATGCAAGGTACGTGGGTGCATCGCCAGCAACTGGGCAACGTGCGTATGCGTGCACCGCTCAACACCCAGCAAGGGACGTATCAAGGATTCAACCTGGCTGGTCACACTGCTGTTACCGGCGCCAAATTCGGTGCGCAGATAGCTCCCGATAAGTGCCGCGCGCCCGGCATCGTGGCCGCTTAATGGCAGATGCAAGGCCTCTGCCGCCATCACCAAACCGCTGGCCGCTTGCTGAAAATGCACAGGGCAATGGAAGTAGCGCTGATAGCTTGTAGCGTCGCTAATCGGTGTGTGGGAAAACCACACCTCCTTGGGTTGCCAGGCACCCTCAGATAGGCGCGTAAAGGTTTCGTAGGCCAAGCCAACCGCCAACTCGCGATTTTGCGTGACTGTCGTAGCCCCGCGCACGCGCAAGTCAATGGAGAAAAGGTAATCGCCGCTTTTGTTGGTCTGTTGCTTCAGTGGATGGTGCGCGGTGATGACCGACTGGTCGTGAATGTGGATGTAACGCTCGACCAGGACAAAAACTTCCGCCAAGGTCTCCGCGGACTCCAAGGCCAGCGCAATCGGCCCAAGAGCGCTGAGCGACTGGGCGACACCAAGACGCAAGCCAAAATCGGCGCAAGCCAGGTCGCGCGCCGCCAACTCAAGCAAGCGGGTAAAGCCACGATGCGCAATGTAATGACCCGGGCTGTGTGCGACATGGGGAGACAAACCTGCCGCGACCAACAAGGCGTTGGCGTCACCGCCCAAGGCGAGCACCAATTCATCAAACCCATTAAGCGCTTCGGCACGAATCAACTGTGGCATGGCTGGTGAAAGGATCTGGCGTGAGAAAAGGAATAGAAAATGTCTGCTAATGGTAAGAAATTATCAGTCGCTTGACCAATAATGCCGCGAACTGTTTCACCAACTGTCTAGCGCCGTTCCACAGCGACTGACTTTTATAAATAAAAATAATTGGAGAAATTGATGAAACCTGCCTCACACCGCTTACTGCTCGCTACCCTGCTCACGCTGCTTAACGTTGGCTTGACAAGCGCCGCCGCCACGCCATTAGCAGCCGTCAACAGCCAGCGCCTGATCAATGCCGACAAAGAACCGGGCAACTGGATGAGTACCGGGCGGACCTATAGCGAACAACGCTTCTCGCCGCTGAACCAGATTACTGACAAAAATATCGACCAACTCGGCCTCGCCTGGCAATTCAAATACGATTTGGACCGCGTCGTCGAAGCCACGCCCATCGTCGTCGATGGCGTGCTCTACACCACCGGCGCCTACAGCATGGTCTACGCGCTCGACGCCACTAACGGCAAGCTGCTCTGGAAATATGACCCTCAGGTCTATCGCGGCATTCAATCCAATGGTTGCTGCGATGCCGCCAATCGTGGTGTGGCCGTCTGGGAAGGCAAAGTCTATGTCGGCGTCTATGACGGCCGCTTGGAAGCACTGGATGCCAAAACCGGTAAAAAAGTCTGGTCCGTCGATACCGTCATTGACCATCAGCGCAACTACACCATTACCGGCGCACCACGCATCGTCAAAGGCAAAGTCATTATAGGCAATGGTGGCGCAGAATTAGGCGTACGCGGTTATTTCTCGGCCTACGACGCAAAAACCGGCAAGATGGTCTGGCGTTTCTTCACTGTACCGGGCGACCCGGCCAAGGGCGATGAATCCGACACCATCACCATGATCCGCAAAACCTGGCATGGTGATCAATACTGGATACAGGGCGGCGGCGGCACGGCATGGAATGCCATGGCCTACGACCCCGAACTCGATCTGCTTTACGTCGGCACCGGCAATGGCTCGGTGTGGAATTACGGCTTACGCAGCGAAGGCAAAGGTGACAACCTCTTCCTCTCTTCCATCGTCGCAGTGAAGCCCGACACCGGCAAATATGTCTGGCACTACCAGACCACGCCGGGCGACTCATGGGATTACACGGCGACACAAGACATCATTCTGGCCACCCTGCCCATTCAGGGCAAACCACGCAAGGTGGTGATGCAGGCGCCCAAAAACGGCTTCTTCTACGTAATAGACGCCGCGACCGGTGAATTCATTTCCGCAGAAAAATTTGGCACCATCGTCACCTGGGCCAAGGGCATCGACCCCAAAACCGGCCGGCCGATTTTTGATCGCGAGGCCGCCGACTACTGGACCAAGGGCGAAGCCAAGCTGGTGTTTCCCGGCTCGCAAGGCGCCCACAACTGGCAGCCTATGAGTTTTAGCCCACTGACTGGCCTTGTGTACATTCCCCAGCACACCACGGCCGAGCACTTCCGTCCGCTGAGCAAAGCACCAGCCCCCATCAAAGGCAAATTCAACCTCGGCATCGAGATTCCCATCGTGCCCGAAGATGTAAAGGGCCGTGACGAGCTGGCCAAACTTTTCAGCGGCAAGCTGCAAGCATGGGACCCGGTGCAGCAAAAAGAAATCTGGTCAGCCCCCTACCCGATGATGAACAACGGCGGCATTCTCAGCACCGCCGGCAATCTGGTTTTCCAGGGCACCTCATTGGGCTATCTGAACGCTTTCCGTGCCGACAACGGCCAGCAAGTCTGGCAGCAGAAAGTCACCAGCGCCGTCGTGGCCGGGCCCATCAGCTATGCCGTAAACGGCGAGCAGTATGTTGCTTTCAACGTCGGCATCGGCGGTGCCTTCCCGCTCGCCTTTGGCGCTGTCGCCGAGCGTTCGCCAGTCTTGCCGGATTCGCGACTGTTCGTATTCAAGCTTGGCGGCAAGGCCACCATGCCAGAGGTGCAACGCTTTGTCCGCGTTCCACCCGCTCCCCCTCCCATCACGGCACCGGCCGAACATGCCGCAGCAGGTCAGGTGCTCTACGCCAATAACTGCTCGCCATGCCATGGGCTCTCGGCTTTCAGCGGCCACGCCCTGCCCGACTTGCGTTATCTTTCATCCGAGAAACATGAAAACTTCCAGTCCATTGTCTATGGTGCACGCGCCCATCTGGGCATGCCAGCATTTGGCGGGCGACTCGAACCCGCCGATATTGAAAAAGTCCGCGCTTACCTTATTCAGCGGGCGCATGACCTAAAAGAAGAGCTGGCCAACGCAAGCGCCGCAACCCCGCCCGAAGCCAAATAAACGCACACTAAAACACCTAATAAGCATACATACGGAGAACCCATCATGAACGCCCCTACCCCCAGCTTGCAGTCCACGATCATTCCCGAAGCACTTTCCAGCTGCTTCCAGCGCCAGCGTGCAGCCTATCTGGCCGCGCCGGAACCCAGCTATGACCAGCGCATGGCCGACCTGAAAGCCTTGGCCAGCCTCGTCAAGGACAACCAGGACGCCATCGTTGCGGCGATCAATGCGGACTACACCAATCGTTCGTCCTTCGAGACGCTGTTCGCAGAAATCTTTGTTGTTCTGGAAGATATCAAGGACAACATGAAGCACCTGAAAAAGTGGATGAAGCCGCAAAAACGCCACATTGACATGATGGTGTACCCCACCTCCTCCAACCGCGTAGTGCCCCAGCCGCTGGGCATCATTGGGGTCATCGTGCCGTGGAATTTCCCGCTCAACCTGGCCATTTGTCCACTAGCCGCCGCCTTTGCCGCCGGCAATCGTGCGATGGTCAAAATGTCGGAAAACTCGCAAAATCTGGCGGCCCTGTTGATCAAGCTTGCCCCCAGTTATTTCCCGCCTGAGAAGCTGCAGTTTTTTGCCGATTCCAGCGGCATCGGGCCGGCTTTCTCCTCCTTGCCCTTTGACCATTTGTTCTTCACCGGCTCTGGTCAAACCGGCCGTGCTGTGATGGCCAATGCCGCGCGCAACCTGACACCTGTCACACTGGAACTAGGCGGCAAATCACCGGCCGTCGTCTGCCATGACTACCCGATTGAAAAAGCCGTCGATCACATTCTGTGGGTCAAAGCCTTCAATGCCGGCCAGATTTGCACCAACGTCGATTACGCCTTCATTCCCGAAGGTACTGAAGTAGCCTTTACCCGCGAAGCGCAACGCATCATCGCCGAGCGTTATCCCGATATCAACAGCCCCGACTACACCTCGATCATCGACCAGCGTTCCTACCAGCGCTTGCAGGCCACGCTCGACGATGCCATCGCCAAGGGCGCCAAAGCGGTGAACCTATTTGCTGGCCAGACGCCTGACGCCGCCAAGCGCAAATTCCCGCTCACGCTGTTGTTCAACGTCACGAACGAAATGGATGTCATGCAGCGCGAAATCTTTGGCCCGCTGTTGCCGATCAAGACCTACCGCAATCGCGAAGAAGTTGCCGCTTATATCAACGAGCGTGATCGTCCGCTGGCCTTGTATCCGTTCAGC
>CAZFSH010000056.1:0-12362 GCA_964521935.1 uncultured Propionivibrio sp. | reverse complement strand
CCGCGCCCTCCTACCGAGCCGGGCGCCGAGCCGGAAGATCCGCGCGCCGAACTGGTGCGGCGCCTGATCGAATACGAGCGCATGAAAGCGGCGGCGGCCAAGCTCGACGAAATGCCGCAGTCTGGCCGCGACTTTCAGTGGATTACCGTCTGGATTGCCGATAAGGTGGTCGAGCGCCAGCCAGATGTCAGCATGCACGACCTGCAAGTGGCCTGGCTGACCATCATGAAACAGGCGCGCATGCACCAGCATCACAAGATCGAGCGCGAAGAGCTGTCGGTGCGTGAACACATGACCCTCATTTTGCGCAAACTGCATGGCCGCGGTTATGTGTTGTTTGAAGATATCTTTGACGTCACGCTGGGCGCAGCGGGGCTGGTCGTCAGTTTTTTGGCCATGCTCGAACTTGCCCGTGAAGCCATGGTGGAAATTACCCAAAACGAGGCGCTTGCGCCAATTTACGTAAAATTACCTGATGCTGTCGCTGTATAAACCCGAGGATTACAAACGCGTGCTCGAAGCGGCGCTGCTTGTCGCTGCCGAGCCTTTGCCGCTTTCTGAACTGAAGCGCTTGTTTGATCAGGACTTTGACGACGATACATGGCGCACCTTGCTGGATGACTTGCGTCGTGACTGGTCAGGGCGTGGCATTGAACTGACCCAGCTATCGTCGGGCTGGCGTTTTCAGACCGTGCCCGAAGTGCAGCCTTATCTGGATCGCCTGCGCAACGAAAAGGCACCCAAGTATTCGCGTGCGGTGATGGAAACCTTGGCCATCATCGCCTACCGGCAACCGGTGACACGCGGTGATATTGAAGATGTGCGTGGCGTAGCGGTATCGCCAAATATTTTGAAAACCCTCGAGTCGCGCGGGTGGATCGATGCGGTGGGCCACCGGGATGCACCGGGACGCCCGGCGCTTTATGCAACAACGCGGAAGTTTCTCGATGATCTGGGCTTACGTAGTCTCAGTGAGCTGCCGCCACTAACTGAAATTGAAAGGGTCATGGATCTTGAGCAAACCTCACGTAAAGACAGCACGAACCACACGGGGACAGGCAGTAGCGACGATTCCGGCGAAACCGGCACGGACGCCGCGCAAGAGTCTCTCCTCAGCAAAGGCGGCGCCGAAATCAGCAGCGAAAACCACGTCGAGAACGACCGGCAGCAGAGCCTTCTCGGACTCGACGAGCCCGCAGCGGGAAGCCTCGCGCTCAGAACGATCGACCCCAGCGCGACCGAGCCCAGCGGGACGGACGGGGAGTCGTCCGTTGGATCGGATGGATCGGACGGAGCGGGCAGCCTCGACAGCGCCGATCTCACGCCGCCCCCGGACAACGACTGAGTTTTCGCCAGCGCCTGCGCTGGAGCGCGAAAGTGCTACGCGTCGCGCCAGTGACAGCCAACGTGACGGTTCACGCGACGGCCAGCGCCGTGCTGTGCCGCGTCGCGGGGCAGGATCAAGTGCTGCCGTGAATGCGGCGCCGGCAGCCGCTGTGCCGGAACGTCGGCCCTCACGCGGCCCGGTTGGCAGCGCGCCGCGCGCGCCACGCGGGGCTTCGACTCGGCGCAACTCACCGATTTTTGTTGATCCGCCAAAATTGCAGAAGGCCTTGGCCGACATCGGGCAGGGCTCACGACGCGAGATTGAAGACTGGATTGCCGCCGGGCGCGTAAGTGTCAATGGTCAAGTTGCCCATACCGGGCAACGTGTCGGGCCCGATGACAAGGTGCGCGTGAATGGCAAGCTTGTACAACTGAAGTTCTCACAGCGCTTGCCGCGTGTGCTGATTTATCACAAGCCCGAAGGCGAGATTGTGTCGCGCGATGACCCGGATGGTCGCCCCAGCGTGTTTTCTCGTTTGCCGCGCCTGAAGGCGGGGCGCTGGATTGCGATTGGCCGGCTTGATTTCAATTCCTGCGGTTTGTTGTTATTCACCAATGATGGTGGATTGGCCAATCGTCTGATGCACCCGCGCTACAACGTCGAGCGTGAGTATGCCGTGCGTATTTTGGGTGATGTCACGAGCGAAATGCTGGACCAGTTGCGCGGCGGCATCGAGCTCGAAGATGGCCCGGCTCATTTCACTCGCCTCATGGAAACGGGTGGCGAGGGTGCCAATCGCTGGTATCACGTGACCCTTTCTGAAGGGCGCAACCGCGAAGTGCGCAGAATGTTCGAGGCGGTTGGCCTGACGGTCAGTCGCTTGATGCGAGTGCGCTATGGCGCTGTGCATCTGCCTCCGCGTCTTAAGCGTGGCCAAGTCGCGGATTTGACGCAAGATGAGGTCAAGGTCTTACTACGCAGCGTGCCGGTAGCCCACCATCCTGGCCATTCGTCCTCTGCCCATGACACGACGCAGGGAGAGAATGATGAGGGCGAATATGGTGATGGCGATTGGGATGACGATAATTACGACGACTGATCTGTCGTAACGCTTAGCGGCAAAAGTCAGTCGCTGTGGGACGGCGAGCGAGGTGGCGTGTCGTTGTCGGGCGCTAGGGTTTGTCGCTGGGGTGGGGCGCTGGGGGTGTCTTTAAGGGCGTCCTTACCCGCGAGCAAACTGGCCAGTTCAACCGCCGAGCGCACGCCCATTTTGCTGAAGATGCGCGCGCGGTGCACCTCGACCGTCCGCATGGCGATTTGCAATTCGTCGGCGATCACTTTATTTAGTTTTCCTGCCAGTACGCGCTGCATGACGTCGCGCTCGCGCTCGGTCAGCGCTGTGAGCTTTTCTGCCAGACTGGCGGCTCCTGCATCCTTACCCCGACGGTTACGCTCGCGTGCCAGGCCAGCCAAAACGCGGTCGGTGAGTTCATTGTCGTTAAACGGCTTTTCGATGAAGTCAAACGCACCTTTTTTCAAGGCCTGCACTGCCAACGGTACGTCACCATGCCCGGTTAAAAATATTACTGGCATGGCACAGCCGTTTTCCAGCAAGCGATCAAACAGTTCTAAGCCGCTCATGCCTTGCATGCGCATGTCGAGCACAATTACACCGCGCATTTCAGCGCGGTAGTCGCGCAAAAAATCCTCACCGCTTGCCCACGATTGCGACGCAATATTGCGTGAGCGGAGCAACCAAGCGAGGGCGTCTCGAATGGCGCTGTCATCGTCAATGAGGTAGGCGGTGTCGTTGATCATGGGTGGGTCATTGGCGGATCAAGTTAGCGTGATGCTGTCGTTTAGCGGCAAGCGAACGTGAAAAATGCTACCGCCTTCTGGGTTAGCTTGATGCGACAATCGTCCGCGATGGGCCTCAATCACCGAGCGGCAGATATTCAGCCCCACGCCCAAGCCTTCGCTTTTAGTCGTGAAAAACGGCTCAAACAATTGCGCAGCGGTTTGCTCGGAAATGCCGAAACCACGGTCAGTAATCATGATGTCAAGTTGGCCATCGCCAAAGTGACTTTTAATGTGTAACTGACGCGAATCGGCCGGCGTGTCGCGCATCGCTTCGATACCGTTTTTCATGAGGTTGAGCAAGGCTTGACTCAGCAAAACCCGATCTCCGCGCAATATTGGCATGCTGGCTTCGTCACCGTCGGGCGTCAGGTGGACGATATTGACGCCTTGGCGGCGCGCATCCGCTTCAAGCAGGTTGACCAGGTCGGCGATGATGGCGTGAATATCGCAGTCTTCCGATTTGGCCTCATGCCGGCGTACAAACTCATAGATTCGCCGAATGATGCGGCCAGCACGCTGTGCCTGGTCTTGGCATTTCTCCAGCGCACCATCAATCTCGGTGAGTGAGCGGGTTCCTGCGGCAATCAGGTTTCGGCAGCCTGTGATGTAGCTGGAAATGGCTGCAAGCGGCTGGTTCAGTTCATGGGCCAAGCTGGAGGCCATTTCGCCCATGGTGATCAAGCGCGCACTGGCTTGCAAGCGCTGTTCGTGCTGACGGACCATTTCGGCACTGCGCTTACGCTCCGTGACATCGACCACCGAGCCCATCCAGCCAGTGTGCTTGCCGGTATCGTCAATCAACGGTGCTTCGTGTATCAGGGCGTCAAAAATTTCTCCATTGCGCCGGCGAAAACGTATTTCAAAGCCTTCGCTTGGGGATTCCCCGGCCAATACGCGTCGATGCATGGCATGCGTTTCTTCAATGTATTCGTCCGCCCAATAGGGCATTGGCGGGTTGCGCCCAAGCAACTCATCTGCAGACCAACCAACAATCCGGCAGAACGCCGGGTTAACGTAGATCATGCGGCCGTTCAGATCGCGCGCGCGCAAGCCAGTTTGCAGGGAGTCTTCCATCGCCTTGCGAAAGGCAACTTCCTGTCGCTGCGCGGATTCGGCAAGCAGACGGCCTTGCACGTGACGGCGCAAGGCCCAGAAGCTGACTAAGACCGCCAGCGCCAGCAAGGCGAGGGCGCTAGACAGAATGCGCCCGGCCAATGGCGTCGGTCGTGCATACGGCGCAGCGCGCAACAATAGTCCGTGGCCGGGAGGATCAAAGGCCGTTTGGTAGGTGCCATCGACGATGACGTCCGACACTTTGGAGCGTTCGGCAAGCGTTTTACCATCGGCGTCGGTGATCATGATGCGGTAGCGCTCAGTGAGCCACCATGGAACTGACGATTCGAGTAACCGACGCAAGGAATAAACACCAATCGCGGTGCCAAGATAGCGACCGCTGTGGAAGATAGGCAAATGAACTCTCAACTCCCAGTCGTCGGCGATGGGGGATGGCGTGCCATATACGGCACGGCCTAGTGATTTGGCGAGGCGGGCGAGATCTGCGGTGCTGCTTGGATTTTCAGTATTGCTGTCACGTGTGCTATCTGCGGCTTGTTCAGTATCGGGAAAGTCGCTCGGCGGCTTGGGCGCCGCCTGCACGACGTGCCCGGTTTCATCGAGCCATATCAGCTGCCTCAGTCCGGAATTGTTGGCCAGCAGCGTGACTGCGGTGGCCTCGAATTGTTCCGGCGTCTTCCAGCGTGCCGGTTCCAGCCGAGAGAGCAGGTCTTCGTTATGGTCAAAGAGAAATTTCAGGTTTTGCTCAAGCCAGAGCACATCGCTCAGTAGTGTCGCGCGTTGTTCTTCCTTGGCGCTGCGGTCAGCGTACCAGAGCAAGGTGATCACGACGGCAATAAAAGCAAAAAAAGCAATGCGTGGTAGCCACCAGAGCCAACGCGCACCAATGCGTTCGTGCAAACGCTCGTGAGTAAGGGCGTCAGGCTTCACGTGATTCGAGCGAAAAATGGGGTAGTGGACTGCATAGGGAAGAATGCTAGCGCCAAAAGTGCTCGCGTCACAGGCTAGCTGTGCTTGCTTTGGTCATCATGTGGAAACCCACAATATGAGGGCGCTGCTTGCTATGGATAATGGTCAATTAGTCCAGTGTAATAAGTCAAACGAACTCATATCAATAACAGGAGGATAGGTCATGAAATTTCGCCACATGGTTATCGCGCTTGCTGCAGCAGGTTTTTCATTGGCTGCATTGGCTCAAGAGCAGGTTGTTATCAAATTTAGTCATGTCGTTGCCAAAGACACCCCCAAAGGAAAAGCGGCAGACTTCTTTGCGCTTAAGGTCGCTGAACTGACCAAGGGGAAAGTAAAAGTTGATGTGTTCCCGAACAGCACGCTCTACAAAGATAAAGAAGAAATGGAGGCCTTGCAGCTTGGTGCAGTGCAAATGTTGGCACCGTCGCTGGCGAAATTTGGCCCACTGGGCGTCAAAGAGTTTGAGGTATTTGACCTTCCCTATATTTTTGACGGCTATGACTCGCTGCGTAAGGTTACGCTAGGGGCGACAGGTAAATCCTTGCTGGCCAAGCTGGAGCCCAAGGGCATAAAGGGTTTGGCGTTCTGGGACAATGGCTTCAAGTCGTTTTCAGCCAACACGCCGATCAAGACGCCAGCCGATCTGAAAGGCAAAAAAATGCGCATTCAGTCGTCGAAAGTGCTGGACGAAGAAATGCGTGCTTTGGGCGCTCTGCCGCAGGTAATGGCCTTCTCGGAGGTATATCAGGCGCTGCAAACGGGTGTGGTCGATGGCACGGAAAACCCGATTTCCAATCTTTATACCCAGAAGATGCATGAGGTACAAAAGCATCTGACCCTAACCGATCATGGTTACTTAGGTTATGCGGTATTGGTCAACAAAAAATTCTGGGACGGCCTGGCGCCTGATATTCGCAAGCAACTCGAGGATGCCATGGAGCAATCGACGCGCTACGCCAACCAGATTGCCAAAGTGGAAAACGACGCGGCGCTTGAGGCTGTCAAAAAAAGTGGCAAGACGCAGGTCTATACGCCAACCGCCGCTGAAATCAAAGAGTTCAAGAGAGTACTTTTCCCTGTCCATACCAAGATGGAAAGCCGCATAGGCAAAGACCTGATCCAGCAGATCTACAAAGACACAGGCTTGAACCCATCCAAGCTCTGAACGTAACGGCTGTGGCGAACCCGGTTTGGGGGCAAAGGGTTCGCCGCCAGCTGCTGCAGATTGCGCTCGATAAATTGTGTTTCCCGACTGTTTTGCTTATTCGCGCACCCATTTGCGCATCTAGCGAACGCAAGGAGTTTTCATGAAGCTTCTCAATCATCTGGAGGAATGGCTGATTACCTTCCTCATGGGGGCAGCCACGCTGATTATTTTCGCGTCGGTCATGCACCGCTATCTGACTGGATTTTCCATTCCCGTTCTGCAGGACTGGCTCCTTAGTCTGAACTTTGGCTGGACACAGGAGTTGTGCATCATCATGTTTGTCTGGATGGCCAAGTTTGGTGCTGCCTATGGCGTGCGTACCGGCATCCACGTGGGTGTTGATGTACTGATCAATCGGCTATCGGACACGTTGCGCTTCAAGTTCATTGTGCTGGGTTTGCTCGCTGGCGCACTTTTTACTGGAATCGTTGGCTCGCTAGGCGCTACATTTGTTTGGGAAAACGGCGCGCATTACAGTTTTTATCAATTTTTCGGCTTGGAAATGGGTGACTTGTATGAAGGCCCGACCACCCCTGATCTGGAGTGGCCGACGTGGGTAGTGTATTCCGCCATCCCCTTGGGCTCCAGTTTGATGTGCTTCCGCTTTTTGCAAGTGGCTTACAGCTTCATTCGCACTGGCGAATTGCCGCAGCATGACCACGGCCATGTTGACGGCCTCGAAGAAGAAGTCGTTCCCGAACCTGGCAAAGAAGACGGTATCTATTCGATGAAGGACAATCTGCATCCACGGGCAGTCACTGGCAAGAATGGAGATCCGTCATGAGCACCTTGTTGATATTTGCTCTGTTGCTGGTACTCATGCTAACCGGCATGCCCATCTCGATTTCGCTCGGCCTGACGGTATTAAGTTTCCTGTTTTTCATGACTCAAGTACCCATTGAATCGGTCGCCTTGAAGCTATTCACTGGCATTGAGAAGTTCGAGATCATGGCGATCCCGTTCTTTATTCTGGCGGGTAATTTTTTGACCCACGGTGGCGTGGCGCGACGCATGATTCGTTTCGCCACTTCCATGGTTGGGCACTGGTATGGCGGTTTGGGCCTTGGCGGCGTATTGGCCTGCGCGTTGTTCGCGGCGGTATCCGGCTCAAGCCCGGCAACGGTCGTGGCTATTGGCTCTATTCTTATGCCCGCTATGGTCAAGGCTGGTTTTCCTAACCGTTTTGGTGCCGGCGTGATTACCACCTCTGGAGCATTGGGTATATTGATTCCGCCATCGATCGTGATGGTGATGTACTCAGTATCCACCAACACCTCTGTGGGCGCCTTGTTCATGGCTGGCGTTGTACCCGGCCTGGTGCTGGCTTTTCTGCTGGGCTTGACCACCTGGTATCTGGCAAAAAAGAATGACTATCCGCGGCAGCCCAAAGCCAGTTTTAAGGCACGTTGGTTGGCCTTCCGAGAGTCAATGTGGGGCTTGTTCTTGATTGTTGTGGTGATGGGCGGTATCTACACCGGTATCTTCACGCCGACCGAAGCTGCCGCCATGAGCGCCGTGTATGCCTTTTTCGTCGCCGTGTTTGTGTACGAAGATATGGGCCTCAAGGACGTGCCGCGAGTCTTACTGTCATCGGCCAACATGAGTGCGATGCTGCTCTACATCATCACCAATGCCGTGTTGTTTTCATTCTTGATGACCCATGAAAACATTCCGCAAGCCATGGCCGACTGGATGATAGGCACAGGCGTCGGCGTGACCGGATTCCTGATTATTGCCAACATCCTGTTGCTTGCCGCCGGTAACTTCATGGAGCCGTCATCGATTGTGTTGATCCTTGCTCCCATCCTGTTTCCGATTGCGGTCAAGCTTGGCATTGACCCGGTCCATTTCGGCATCTTGATGGTAGTCAACATGGAAGTCGGCATGTGCCATCCGCCGGTGGGGCTGAATCTTTATGTGGCGTCGGGCATTACCCGTATGGGCATCACTGAGCTGACCATTGCAGTATGGCCATGGCTGCTGACGATGCTGGGCTTTTTGCTCGTTGTTACCTACTGGCCAGGCTTGTCGCTGTGGCTGCCACGCACAATGGGCATGATCAACTGATAGATGGCGAGAGCGGAGGCGTGCTTGCCTGGGTGACTTGGCAGGGTGACTTGAATACTAGGGGCAGTTGGGAGTAGCATTACCGGTGTTTCATACAAGGAGAACATCATGGATGTCTCAATGGTAAGCAGTTCCGCTTCTCAAATTCAAGCACCGCGCCCGCAAGCGCCGGAGCCGACCGAGTCGAAAAAGATGCAGCGATCGGAGCGCACCGAGCCGTCAGAAGCTGATCAGGCCAAAATCGCGGATGCCGCGCGCAAGGATGAACAAAAGCGCGCGCAGCCGGTCGTGAATGCGCAAGGGCAGACGACAGGTCGTATCGTTAACACCTCAGCGTGAATCTGATGGGCCAGTGTGTGATGACGTAATAGGGTAATTGCCTACATGTTCACGGCCCGTCAGAATTGTGCTGAATGACGGTGTTACCGCCAGATCATGCCAACTATCTCCACTACCTACACTGCTTCGCCAGCACTGCAACAGGGCTATCAGCAGCTCAAATTGCAGCAGGCGCAGCGCAACGCCGAGCAGGCAGAATTCACCGCTCGCACGCTCAGAGAGCAGGCGGCCAATGCGCAAGCCAGGGCTGATCAGGCTCAGGAAGCCGCTCGTGAGATCGCTGTGCGCTCCGACCAGGCACAAAATTCGGCCGGTTCTGCGCGTGCAGGGCTGGAAGCGCTGCGTTCCTTGTCGGACACCAGCGCTCGCTTGCAAGATACCTACACGCGTATCAGCGAGACCATAAATGGGCAAAATACCTCAGAGACCAATACAGCACCGGCAGCCGCCACCGAGACCCAAGCTCCTGCGGCAATAACGTCGACAATCAATGCGACCGAGGCTTACCTAATAGCTGGCAGCACAACGCCCAATACGGGCATGACCATTGATACGACAGCTTAGGTTGGCCAGCGATATATCCTTCAAGCAAACATGACTTGCTTGCCAATTGGCAGGTTGCGTATGCGTTTCCCGGTCAGACGGAATATGGCGTTGCACAGGGCTGGCGCCAGCGGCGGAATAGTTACTTCACTGACTCCGCCAGGTTCGGTGGCTCGTGTGGGAACCAGCACTGTCGTCACTTCGGGGGCGTTTTTCATCGATAGCAGCCGATAGTCCGCAAAACTGGACTGTTTCACCCTACCTTGCTTCATGGTGATATTGCCATATAAAGCGGCGCTCAACGCAAAAATGACCCCGCCCTCAGCTTGTTGAGCGACACTATCCGGGTGCAGGATGAAGCCACAATCGAGGGCACAGACAACGCGTTCAATGCGCACTTTGGCATCGTCTTGACGGACTAGATGCACTACCTGAGCGCAGCATGAGCCAAAGGCGCTATGTACGGCCAAGCCCATGGCTGAGTTTGCTCCGGGATTTTTATGCCAGCCCGCTTCGCGAGCGGCGGACTGCAAGACGTCAATATCCCGGCTGGCGGTACGCAGTTTGCGCAGGCGCAGCTCCAGCGGGTTTTGTCGCAGTTGATGCGCGACTTCATCAATGAACGATTCGACAAAGAAGGTCTGGTAGGTGTGCCCGCCACTGCGCCACATTCCCAAGGGGGCCGTACTCGGCGTATTGACATGGTAGATCTCCTGCGCATCGATGGAGTAAGGGTTATCAAAAGCACCCTCGATCATCGTTTTATCAGGAACCAGACGCGCGATACCCTCCGGTAACGTGCGTTCCAGACTCTTAGCCAGAACCGATGGGGCGGCACTGCGTTGACGCCACCCCACCCAGCGCCCCGATTTGCGTTCCCCGGTCATCCAGGCCGTGGCTTTGGCGGCAGCGGGTGGCCGGTAGCAGGTGTTTTGCAGGTCTTGTTCCCGCGTGTAAATCAGCTGAACCGGCGTGTTGGGTATGGCTTTGGCGGCGGTTACGGCTTGAACTAACGGCTCAAGTAAGGCTTTATAGCCATAGCCGCCACCCAACAGTGTTGGCCGGATCTCGATGTTATCGAGCATCAGGTCGGCGGCTTTAGCGGCTGCTTGTCGATACAAGCCGGGATTTTGCGTTGGCGCCCAAATTTGCATGCGCGCGACGCCTTGATCGGTTTTGTACAGCGCCGTGCAATTAGCTGGCTCCATAGCGGCGTGCGCGAGCATGGGCACGGTGTAAACCGCATCAAAACGGCGCGCTCCCGATTTTTCTATCGCCGGCAAATCGCCTTCGTGGTGCCATAGCGTACCGCGCTGCTCATTGACCGCGACCAGTAAATTTTGCATGGTGGTGTCGCTGTCATAGCTGGCGTGGGGCCCTTCATCCCACTCTATTTTCAGTGCTTGTGCCGCTTTCTGGGCTGTCCAGGAGTCATTGGCGACTACCACTACTGCTTGCGCTGAACCCACGACACTGGGGACACGAAATACGTGGTGTACGCCGGCTATTTTTCGCGCGCTGCTGTCATCCAGCGATTTGAGTGTGCCGCCCGCTACCGGACAGAGCCGACTCGCGGCGTGGAGCATGTCAGGCAAGCGAATGTCCGCGCCAAATAGGGCTGTGCCGTCAACTTTGGCCGGCGCATCGAGACGTGGCAGCGATTTGCCCAGGAGTTTGAAATCGGCGGGCGCCTTCAAACGCAGCTTGAGAGGAAGTGGTACGCGCCCGGCGGCTTCGGCAAGCTCCCCGTAGGCAAGACGGCGGCCATCACTGTGAACGACGAATCCGGCATCGACACTGAGTTCGTCGGCCGATGTCGACCATTCACGTGCCGCGGCTTGAATCAGCGCGTAGCGCGCCGCGGCGCCGGCCATACGCAACGGTTCCCAGGCGTCACGGACACTGGTGCTGCGACCGGTAAATAGTCGCCCGTTGCCGACAAGACGGGGGGCCAGCCAGCGCGTGATTTGCGCAATCGCGGCGTCATCATCGTCACGAAACGGCAGTTCCTCGGTAATTGAGCGGACATTGCCGTGTACGGCGTCAGGCGAAATCAGCTCATAGCGCACCTGTGTCCAGTCGCAACCGAGTTCTTCGGCCACCAGCATGGGCAGGGCCGTCGATACGCCCTGGCCCATTTCTGCACGCGCCACCGCCACGGTGACAATGTTGTCATCGGCGATACGCAGCCAGGCATTGAGCGCGGTTTCCCCTTTTGGTTGTTCCAGCTCGTTGCCAGTACCCAGCCGATCATTGGGCTCGGGGGAGCATCCCACGAGTAAGGCAGTTCCGGCTACTGCCGTGCCGATCAGAAAGCGCCGGCGAGCCGGATTTTGTATGGGGTGTTCTGGGCACGAGATATTCATCGCCCGGCCTTTTTATGACTCTGACGTTGGCGCTTGCGTGCGACGCGTCGCTTTTCTGCCGCTTTAATGGCCTCGCGCCGGCTCTCAACCAACTTTTCGGCCGCTAACAAGACAGCAGCTTCGACCCGTTGGTAGGTGCCACAGCGACACAGGTTGGTGAGGTTTTCGCGTATCTGTTCAGGGCTCGGATTGGGTGTGCTCGTCAGCAGACCAACCGTAGTCATGATCATGCCGCTTTGGCAGTAGCCGCACTGGGGCACCTGTTTTTCCAGCCAGGCCTCCTGAACCGGGTCCCACTCACTGTCGTTGATGCTTTCAATCGTGCGAATAACTGCACCATCAATGGCTTGCAGCGTAACGCTGCAACTGCGCGTCGCCATGCCATCAACCAGCACGGTGCAGGCACCACAAGCGCCTGTTCCGCAACCATATTTGGTGCCGGTTAGCCCAAGTTTGTCACGCAGAAACCACAGTAGGGGCAGGGTGGGGTCGGCATCAGTCTCATGAGCCGCGCCATTGATGGTGAGGGCAATCATCAAAAGTCAGTCGCTGTGGGACGGCGCAGTGTGTGTCATGGTGTGTGCCAGATGGTGAAATCCAACGCGCT
>CAZFSH010000055.1:0-12412 GCA_964521935.1 uncultured Propionivibrio sp. | reverse complement strand
GTAACTCACTCGATTCTCCTTAAACCCGCGGCGTCAAACCATCGGCCAGCGACAAGCGATAAGCGCGAATCGCCGGCACCAGACTGGCAAGCAAACCGGTCAGGACAACCAGACCGAGCAACTGCCATTCCACGGTGCTCGGCCATTGCGGCGCAACGATCAAACCAAAACGGCTTTGCAATACCGGCGCCAGGATAGCCATCACCAGCGTCAGCATACCCGTCCCTACAAGCACGCCAGCCAGCGTCACCAGCAAACCTTCGGCGGTCAATAAAACGAAAATATCGCGCGGCCGCGCGCCGACAGAACGCAACACCGCCAACTCACGCCGCCGCTCGTTCAGACTGGCCAACACCACCGCGACCAAACCTGCCAGGCCGACAACGACCACCATGGCTGAAACCGCCAGCAAGGTCCGCTCGGCCAGCGCAACCACCGACCACAGCTCATCCAGCGTTACCCCCGGCATCACCGCCAGCAAGGGCTCGCCACGAAACTCATTGACGAAGCGCTGCATGTGAAACGCATCGGTGCGCTGCTTCAAACCAATGAACGCGGCCGTCAGCTCTTTGGGGGCAAGGTTGAACTTGCTGACGAACTCAGCGGGAATGTGCAACCCAGGAATCGGCGCCCCGCCTTGCCAATCCAGATGCATGGCGGACAAGGACTCCAGCGCGACGTGCAAGGTGCGGTCCACCGGCGTACCGGTCGGCGCCAGGATGCCGACAACGGTAAAGGGCTTGTCGGCGTGCTCGGCGTGATGGCCCAAGACACCGTGATCATCGTCAAATCCATCGTCACCGTGACTCAAGACAATGGACTGACCGAGGTGATAACCGAGTTGCTGGGCCACCTCGCTGCCCAGCACAATGTCAAACAGGCCAGCGAACTCACGGCCTTCCTGCAACTGCAAGGCCCGCTCATCCCCATACCGAAAATGACGGAAGTAATCGGCATTGGTCCCCAGCACCGGAAAGCCCCGATGCGAATCGCCGAGCGACAGGGGGATCGCCCATGCCACCGCCGGATGCTGCGCCAAGACCGAGTAGCTTTGCCAGCTTATATTGTTGCTCGGGTTGCCAATGTGGAACACCGAGTAGAGCAAGAGCTGCACGCCACCGGTGCGCGGCCCGACAATCAGATCGGTCCCCGACACCGACTGCACAAAACTGGCGCGCGCATCGTGACGTATCCGCTCGACGCCAAGCAGCAGGGCGACGCTCAGCGCCACCGCGCATACCGTCAAACCCAGCGTCCAGCGCCGGTTGAGTGCACTGGCGATCACCAACTTGCTCAGGAAGCGCATGCTTCGCTATCCAGATTATTTATCTCGGGCAAGGCAATCAGGCGGTCGCAATGGGCGGCCAAACGTTCATCGTGGCTGACGAAAATCAGCGTCGAGGCGCTGGCCTGACATTCCGCGCTAAGCAAATCCAGAAAGGCCTGCTGACGCGCGGCATCCAGAGCCGAGGTGGGCTCGTCGGCAATCACGATTTCCGGGCGACCAATCAGGGCCCGCGCGGCTGCCACCCGTTGCTGCTGCCCGACGCTCAACTCACTGGCCCGGCGCGCATACAAGGCAGAGGGAATTTCCAGATGCCCAAGCAGGCGACAGGCTTCGTCCTGTGCCAAAGCCGTCGTGCGGCGAGCCGGATCATTGCGCCGTGGCGAAAAACGACAGGGCAAAAGCACATTGTCGAGCACCGTCAGATACGGGATCAAATTGAACTGCTGAAAAATGATGCCGATATGATCGACGCGAAAGCCATCACGCTGGCTGGCCGACAAGCTGGCAAGGTCGCGGCCCAACACCGATATCGTCCCGGCGCTCGGTAGCAATACGCCGCCCAGCAACCCCAGCAAGGTACTTTTGCCACTACCGCTGGGGCCATGCAAAAAGATACGCTCGCCCTTTGTGATACGCAGCTCGGGCAGCACCAGACAATCCTGCGCTTGCCCCGGCCAGCGGAAGCGCAGCTGGCGAATCTCGACGCAGGCAGACATCAGTGCATGTGCACGCCGCCGAAGGCGGCAGCGGCAACACCCGTCGCGAGCAGCACGCCATGCCAGCCTATCGCATACGGCTCGCGCTTCAGTCGCGGCATGAGGTCGGCCACGGCGATGTAGATAAAACTCGCCGCTGCCACCGTGATGATCGCCGGCACCCAGTCTGAGGCGCTCTCGAACCAAAAATAACCCAGCACCGCGCCCAGCACGGAGGGAATCTTGGCCAGCGCGCTCCAGATCAAGGTGCGTCGGCGCTCCCAGCCTGCCGCGAACAGCACGGCAAAATCCCCCGCCTCGCGCGGCACCTCATGCGTGAGCAAGGCCAGTGTCGCGCTCCAGCCCAGAACCGGATCCGCCACGAACGTTGCGGCGAGCAAGAGGCCATCGGTAAAGTTGTGAAAGCTGTCGCCGAGCAAGATCATCGAGGCCGTTGCACGGCTATCGATATTGGCCGTCTGTGCGTGATGATGCGCATGGGAGTGATCTTCGCAGGCGTGACTATGGCCATGTATATGCACACCATTCTCGCTATCGCCGGCACTGACATGCACGTGCCGCCAGAGCGCATATTTTTCCAGTACAAAAAAACCCAGAATGCCGGCCAGCAGCAAGGAAAAAATTTCTCGGGTGGAGAAGGACGATTCCAGCGCTTCGGGCAGCAAATCAAGCAAGGCGGTAGCCAGCAGCATGCCGGTGGAAAAGCTCACCGAACGGGCCAGCCACAAGCGCGGCAAGCCAAACATTACCAGAGCGGCCACCCCCACACTGAGCACACCGCCTATCAGCGTGGCAAGAATAATCTGGAGCAATACTGGGAGTTCGGACATATCAGCTAAAGCTTTGCACAAAGAAATTGACCAGCGCGTAATCCGGCCCGACCTCGATGGTTTCACGCGGCATCAGGCGTGCCGACTTGTCATCCAGGACAAAACGCAGGGGAATGGTGGGTTCTATCGTCCCCGGTGGCACCAGTAGCCGGCAGCACTCGCCGACCACGGGCAAATCGAGCACGATGGCGTCAAGGGAAAAACCATCGGCATCAGCGACCAGTGCGGCGGCCGAACGCGACAGCGTTTCGATCCCCAAACTGGCGCTACCTGTCGCCACCGTTTCATCGACCGGCGCCCGCGAAAAACGCCGGATCACCCCCACCAGCCAACTGCCGTCACCGTCGGCTTTCATGGTCACCAATACGCCTATGCCTGGCCACGGGTCGCGACCGACGGTACCGTGAATGGCGAAGCCACCCAAACTAACGTCAAGCACCGTCCATAACTCCAGATCGGGAATACGCGTGCGCATTTCGCTGCGCGCATACGCCAGCGTTTGCAAGCCCTCGCGAAAACCATAAATCAAGGCCATCGGGGCGGTAATGGCACGGCGCACATGGCTACGCACGGGAGGCTTGGCTGCCCAGCACATGGCCAGATGATCGAGCACGCGGCTGACACTGTCGGCCGCATATTGCCCACCCAGATTGACCTCGGCGGGGACTTCCGAGAACGACTTGATGCGCTCATTAAGCGCACTCAGGGCCGCCAAGGCTGGGGCTCCGTTGAAAAAATGCAGGCCCGGCGTCGCTTCCGGCACGCGCGCGAGGCGTGCGGGCGGCATGGGCTGCGCCACGTCCACCCAATACACGTTGTCCGGACGCGCCTCGCGAGTCAGTGCAAACGCTGGCAGAAAGTGGGCGATCAAACGTTCGCCCAGCTCAATCTCCAGCGGCGGCAGGGTATCCATCGCCGCGACATGAAAGAGCAGAATCTTGAGGTACTCGGCGGCAGCGGTGGTCTGGCCGTGGCTGGCGTACAACTCGACTTTGCGCTGGCTCAGCTTTTTCGCATCGGCCGAGAGAAAAATACCCCCCACGGTCGTCCAAAAGGAATCCGGCATGCGCCGATAACGGAATTGCTGCCATTTTTGCAAGGCCGCCCAGGCATGCAAGCCCGCCACATGGAGGAGCGCAGCCAGGTCTTTCGATAAGCCTGCGCCATCTGGCTCCGTCTGGTAGCGCTGCAAACAGTGCATATAGCTGCTCGCCAGGCGTGCCCAAAAATCATGGGCGCTTTGCCACAAGGCACGGCTCGCTAAATTTCCCGATGCACTGCCGGCAGTGCTGCCTTCCGAGTTTTCTTGCGCCAGACCTGCCAGATAGTCGCGCCCCAAGCGCCGAACCTGTGGTACGGCGGCGGCTTCAATCAGCAACAGCCGTTCCGCCAGCAAGTCCAGCGAAAAACCTTCGGCGGTATCGAGCGATTCCAGCCAGGCGCTGGCGTCGTCAACCGCTTCGCGTGGCTCACGGCGGGAGATTTCATCCGCGATTCGGCGAGCTTCGCCAGCACTAGCGAGCGGATGATCGGGCTTTGCAGAAAGCCAGTTAAAAAGCGCCATCAGGGAATTCGATTGGGAAGTAAGATTCGATATCGATTATAGAAGCTAAGCAGCCACCACCATGCAGCAATACCTTGATTTGATGCGCCATGTCTTGGCGCACGGCCATGAAAAATCGGATCGCACCGGCACGGGTACACGTTCGGTGTTTGGCTATCAGATGCGTTTCAACCTGGCCGACGGTTTTCCCCTGCTGACTACCAAAAAACTCCATACCCGCTCGATCATTCATGAGCTGTTGTGGTTTTTACGTGGCGAAACCAATATTCGCTACCTCAAGGAAAATGGCGTCTCGATTTGGGATGAATGGGCCGACAGTGAAGGCAATCTCGGCCCGGTCTATGGTCACCAATGGCGCCACTGGCCAGCAAAAGGTGGTGGTGAAATCGACCAGATCACGCAATTGATCGAGGGCTTGAAAAACAATCCGGACTCGCGCCGGCATATTGTCAGCGCCTGGAACCCGACCGACATTCCCTACATGAAGCTACCGCCGTGCCATGCGCTGTTTCAGTTCTACGTCGCCGGCGGCAAGCTGTCTTGCCAGCTGTACCAGCGCAGTGCCGATATTTTTCTCGGCGTCCCCTTCAATATTGCCTCCTATGCCCTATTCACACTCATGGTCGCGCAAGTCTGCGGCTATGCGCCGGGCGAGTTTGTCTGGACGGGGGGTGACTGCCACCTTTACAGCAACCATATGGAGCAAACCCGGCTGCAATTGTCCCGCGAGCTACGTCCCTTGCCCACCATGACGCTCAATCCGGCGGTAAAAGACATCTTCGCCTTTCGCTTTGAGGACTTCACCTTGAGCGGCTACGACCCCCACCCGCATATTTCGGCGCCAGTTGCCGTATGAGCCAGCCGCTCAATATCAGTGATATCAGTCTTAGCACCGAATGGGCCACGCTCGCGGCTCTGGCCAAGGACATTGACGGCCAGACATTGCGCGACTGGTTTGCCGCCGATCCCCAGCGCTTCACACGTTTTTCGCACCACTACGATGGCTGGTTGCTTGACTATTCCAAGCAGCGCGTCACGCCAGAAATCATGGCGGCCTTGCACACTCTCTGGCAACGCGCCGATGTCAGCAGCTGGATGCAGCGTATGCGTAGCGGCGAAGCCATCAACCACAGCGAGGCGCGCGCGGTCTTGCACACCGCCTTACGCTACCAGGGAGCCGAACCCATTTACGTGAATGGGCTCGACGTCATGCCCGAGGTGCGCCGGGTGCTCGCGCAAATGGACGCCTTCTGCGCGGACATACATACTGGCACACGCCGGGGCGTAACCGGCGAACGCATCACCACGGTGGTCAACATCGGCATCGGGGGTTCAGACCTTGGGCCCAAAATGGCGGTGCACGCGCTATCGGCGTTTGCCGTCGTCGGGCTACGTGTGCACTTCGTCTCCAATGTCGATGGTGCACATTTGGCCACGGTGCTGAATAGCTGCGACCCGGCCACGACGCTGTTTACCATTGCCAGCAAAACCTTCACCACCCAGGAAACCATGCAGAACGCGGCCTCAGCGCGCGCTTGGCTGGTCGCGGCGCTGGGCGAAGCCGCTGTCGCCAAGCACTGTGTGGCGATCTCCACCAATCTGCCGAAAGTCGCCGAGTTCGGCATCGATCCGGCGAATGTGTTTGCGTTCTGGGATTGGGTCGGCGGCCGTTTTTCCTTGTGGTCAGCGATTGGTCTGCCGCTCGCGCTGGCCATTGGCATGCCGCACTTCCGCCAGCTGCTGGCCGGCGCGGCGGCGATGGATGAGCACTTTTTCACCACCCCGGTTGAGCACAATCTGCCCGCGACACTGGCCCTGCTCGAACTGTGGAACACGGATTTTCTGAGGGCAGAAACGCGTGCCTTGCTGCCTTACAGCCAGTCGCTCGAACTCCTGCCGCGCTACCTGCAGCAGCTGGAAATGGAGTCCAACGGCAAGCGCTACGACCGCGCCGGCAAGCATGTCGAGTACGCCACCGCGCCCATCGTCTGGGGCGAAGCCGGGACCAATGGGCAGCACGCGTTTTATCAGTTGATCCATCAGGGCGAGCGGCGCATCCCCTGCGAATTCATCGCCTTGGCCAAAGCGGACTACGCCCTGCCCGGCCATCATGACAAATTGCTCGCGCATTGCTTCGCCCAGAGCGAGGCGATGATGCGTGGGAAAACTGTCGAGGAAGCCCGTGCTGAACTGGCTGCCGCTGCAAGCCGTATCGTACACACGAACGCCGTGCCACAGCCACTGACTTTTGCCGAGACAGCGGCAAAAGATCACCAAGCACAACAAGACCAACTCGCACACTACAAAACTTTTCCCGGCAACCAGCCCTCTACCACGCTCCTGATTCCCGAACTCACACCCTACACGCTCGGCCAGTTACTGGCGCTCTATGAGCACAAAGTGTTTGCGCTCGGCATCCTCTGGGGAATCAATTCTTTTGACCAATGGGGCGTGGAATACGGCAAGCAACTCGCCGGGCGCCTGCTGCCCTTGCTCGAACACGGCGGCGACACCTCCATGCTCGACAGCTCAACAGCAGGCTTGATTGCTGCCGTCAGGCGGCGTTGTTAAGACAAGCCAGCCGCCGTTCCAGGCACCGTCTTGAGCAGGCGCTGTATCCAGCGCTTGCGTAAATCCACCGCCAGAAGCTTGCCCAAGGACACCGGGAAACGCCAGCTCACGTCGAGCGCGTCCTTGATCAAGGCGGCGCGCGGCAGACCACGATAAATAGCCAGATACGAGCCCACCATCGCCACGACCGAGCGTGACAGGTGCAGATACTCGCTCTTGATCACGACACCTTGCCGAGTTAGCCCGCTCGCTAGACGCAGCGCCAGATCAAGACGCACCAGCAAACCTTGCTGGCCTTCCGCATACAAGGTGCGCGCAAAGTCATAGCCCAAGGGCTTTACGGCTGCGGCGGCAAAGGCTTTGACCACGATGGCCTCGATTTCCTGCCGCGCTTTGGTCGTTTTGTCTGGCGCCACACTCATGCCAATCACAGCGTCCACGACGGCATCGACATTACCGGACAACACGGCCTGTACATAGGCCAAAGCCGGTTTCCAGATACCCGCCAGCGACACCGTGTTACCCCAGTCAATGAAGTACAGCTTGGTGCCTTGATGCACCAGCACGTTGCCCGGATGCAGGTCGCCGTGGAACTCTTTGTAGATGAGCATCTGCGTCAGCATTGCCTGCAAAAAACTGCGGCCAATGCGCCGTTGATTGGCTTCATTACGCAGCGTTGACTGCGGCGCGAAAGCGGAAGTCAGATTCACCGCGTCATCAACCAGCTCCATCTCGATGATGCGACGGGTGCGGGTGTAAACCTCCGGCACAAACCAAGCATCGGCATCACCGCCAACAGCTCGCGCGCGCCCCGCAAACCGCGACTGATTTTCCGCCTCCAGCTCAAAATCCAGTTCGCGATGAAAGCCTTCGACAAACTCGTCCAGCTGCGCCAGCCAGGAATTGAAAAACGGCGCCAGTTTCGAGTGCGGCGCCCAATAGTGGCTGCTCACAATGGCCAACTTGATCACGGTTTTGCCAATGACAAATTCACGCGCCAAATTGTGCCGCCCAACCTTAACCACCACCGGCACCAAATGGCGACCATGATTAGCTTTGCTGCCATTGCCATCATTGCCGCCGTTACCCGTGGTCTTGACCGGCTTGTGCGCGAGATAAACCGAGGCGATAGAGCCGGACTTCAGCGGTTTCGCGGCATCAAAACCAAAATAGCGATCACGTGGTGATTCGCCAAAGCACTCCATAAACGCCTGCTCGACCTCTTCGGGCGTCATCGGATCGACGTCTTCACGAAACACCGCCAGCGCCTCGGCCATTTCCTGCGGCAAAAAATCGGAGTTGGCCGCGGCCACTTGCGCCATCTTGATAAACAAGGGCCCAAACTCGCGCACCATGCGGGCGACGATTTCCGCCTGCCCTTTCATGTCCTGCGGGTCGGTTTCGAAGAACAAACGCACATAACGCAGGGCGCGGATCTGGCGTTTGAAGATCAGCAAGTCATCACGCACCACGGCGGCGCTGACGCCAATATCGCGCAGCTTTCTATCGTTGATGCGCTTGAGCGCCTTGAGCTGATTGATCAGTTGCGCCAGTAGCGGCTCGTAAGCGGTGAGCAGGATGCGCAAGACTTCCAGGCTGACTTCGCCCAGGCCGCGCAATTCTGGCTCGCTCATTAACTCGTCAAAGAAGCGCCAGAACTCCTCCGACACTTCCTTTGGAATCGCAATGACGCTGCGCTTATGCACCTGCTCAACGAGGAACTGAATCAGATCTTCGGTGCTTTGCTCATTCGGCAACAAACGCTGTTCGCGCATACGCGAGGTCAGCGCGCGCAACTGACCCACCAAGGGATGTCGCTCCAAGGCCTCGAACAAGCCGTCTAGGGCAGTGTGCAACTGCGCCTCGTTAATGTCCTCGTCGCGATTGAGCAAATCAATCAAGGGACCAAGCGCCCCGACGATGCGCGCCACACCCATGGTGATATCACTGGTCGAGCGCCAGGCCTGCTGCGCCCGGTTTTTCAAGGCCGGGAGCATGTCGCCAAGATTCAAGGGCAAGGAACTCGACGCCGGTGCCTTGCTGCCGCGTTGGGCCACTGCAGAACGTGGCGAACCTGGCGTACGTGAGGCAGGGCGGGCCTTGCCAGCATTGCCAACGGTGGCAGATCGGGACGGGCGGGAACGAGGAGTCTGGGTTCGCGACGACATGGTGAAACGATGGGAAGAAACCGAAAGCTAGTGGAAAACCGGCGCGCAAACCGCACAATGGCACCAATACTTGGCAGCAAAGTCGGCGCGAGTGTCGTGTAATAAGTCTACATTCTGGCCTAATTCTGGCGCCGGGCTGCGACAAAAATGCACTGTCGCCATGTGGCCAGGTATGGCACCTTGTCCGCGGCCGAAAATCTCGTTTATTTTCAAGCCAAGAGCATCGATGGACACCAGCAGCTCATCAAACATCGCGCCGGAACGGGCAAAATAGGTAGTCTTCGCCTCACTCATTTTCCGCAATCATGGAACAACTCTCCGGACTGGACAGCCTTTTTCTTTATGCTGAAAACGAAAACGTGCATCAGCACGTCTCCGCTTTCGGTATTTACGATTCCTCCACCGCCCCCGGCGGGAAAATGCGTTTTCGTGATTTGCTCGCGCACTTCGAGCGCCGCTTGAACACCAGCAAGGTATTCCGCCGCCGTTTACTGACCGTCCCGCACAATCTCGACCGGCCTTACTGGACCGACGATCCCGACGTCGATATTGAATTTCACGTACGCCATATCGCCCTGCCCTACCCCGGCGACTGGCGTCAGCTCATGATCCAGATCGCACGCCTGCATTCACGCGCTCTTGATTTGGGCAAGCCACTCTGGGAAATCTACGTCATTGAGGGCCTGGACAACATCACCGGCTTGCCGCCCAACTGTTTCGCCGTTTTCCTCAAGGTCCATCACGCCGCACTCGACAGTCTGGCCGCCGTGCAAATGGTGCGCGACATCCACTCCACCTCACCGGAAGTGGACACGCCAGTGCCGGCCAACGAGGTCTATTTCGCCGACAGTGAACCTTCCTCGCTGCAGCTCTACTCACGCGCCATCGGCCATACGGCAAAGCGGGCGCTGAACGTTGCCTGGCTCTATGCCGATACGCTCAGCCGCCTGGCCGGCCTCGGGGCCAAAACCGTGGCGACGCGCCTGCGCAAACATGGCAACGAAGGCGTTGCCGACAAGGTGCCGTATTTCGCCAAAGCGCCACAAACGCGCTTCAATGGCAAGGTCACGCCCAATCGCGTCATCGAAACCGTGCTCCTGCCGTTGGCAAGCATCGCCGACATTCGCCGCCATGCCAGCCATGTCACCGTCAATGACGTGTTTCTCGCCACTATCAGCGGCGCCCTGCGCCTGTATCTGAAGGACAAAAACGAATTGCCGGAAGCCTCTGTTCGCGCCTTGCTTTCGCTCAATCTGGGCAGCAGCGGCATGACCTCGAACCGCAACTCGCGACTCCCCGCCTCACTATTCACGGATATTCGCGACCCACTGCAGCGGCTAACGGCCATTCACGATGAGATGCGCCATATTCGCCAGGGCCCCTATGCCGAACTGGGCAAAGATCTGCTGCCCTCACTGCTTAGTGAAATGCCCAACTTCGCCGCGCATCAGTTACTTCGCCACCTGCTGCTCAGCCCGGTCAATTGTCTCGTCTCCAATGTCCGCGGCCCGAGCATGCCAATGTATATCGCCGGCGCAAGGGCGCTGCAGTTTTGCCCCATCGGCATGGTGGCAGATCACGCCGGGCTCGCAGTGACGGGCTTCAGCTATGACGGCATGCTCAATATCTCGCTCACCGCCTGCCGCGCCATGCTCCCCGACCCGGCCTTCTTCGCTGAATGCCTGCATAACGCCTTTGATGACTTACACAGCGCCGCCGCCAAAAAAGAAGCAGCAGCCCGCCGGCAAAAGAGCCCGCGGCGCAACAAACCCGCGACCGAAGAAGCCACAACATGAGTGAGCTCGTCATCATCGCCGCGGTCGCGCGCAACGGCATGATCGGCGCTACCGTCGATGGCAAACCCGTGATGCCGTGGCACTTGCCCGAAGACCTCAAACATTTCAAAGCCCTGACTCTCGGCCACCCCATCATCATGGGACGCAAAACCTGGGAATCGCTCGGTCGACCACTGCCCGGCCGCCACAACATCGTGATCACACGCAATGCCGACTACCGCGCCGATGGCGCAACGGTCGAGCGCTCGCTGACCGACGCGCAGGCCCTGTGCGCCAATGAAACAGCCTTTGTGATTGGCGGCGGCGAGATTTATGCACAAGCCTTAGCTCTGGCCACACGCCTGGAACTCACCGAGATCGATGCCGAATTCGCTGGCGATACGCAGTTTCCAGCCAACGCCCGCGTCGGCTTCAGCGAAGTCAGCCGCGAAGTTCATCACGCTGCCGCTGGCTTTGACTATGCCTTTGTCAGTTACCGCCGTATAGCCTGAACCGATAGCGCCGTGCCACAGCGGCTGACTTTCCAGCGCGCTAAAACTTCTTGCTCAAGCGGCGATACGCCGCCGAGCACAGCGAATTATCCAAGGCGATTTAACGCTTACCCTGCCTTAACGTAACGCTCAAATGCCTCGCGCGGCAAGGGGCGGCTAAACAGGTAACCCTGGTAGGTTTTGCAGCCTTGGGTTTCCAGCAGCGCACGCTGAGCTTCGGTTTCGACGCCTTCGGCAATCACCGATAAGCCCAGGCTCTCGGCCAGAGCGACGACGGTGCGCGAGATGGCGGCGTCGTTGGGGTCATCCAGAATGTCGTGGACGAAACTTTGGTCGATTTTGAGCTGGTCGAGCGGCAAGCGCTTGATGTAGGACAGCGAGGAATAGCCGGTGCCAAAATCATCCAGCGAGAAGCCAACACCGTGCTGCTTGAGTTGGCTCATTTTGCCGATGATGTCTTCGGTATTTTCCGCGAGCAAACTTTCCGTCAGTTCAATTTTCAGACGTTGCGCAGGCGCGCCCGTGTGGGCGAGCAAAGCCAGAATATCGTCGGCCATATGGGGCAAGCGAAACTGGCGTGCGCTGACATTCACCGCCAGCGTTAAATGTGCCAGCGTAGGATCTTTCGCCCATTCCGCCAGTTGTTGACAGGCGGTGTGCAAAATCCAGTGGCCCAAAGGCAGTATCAGTCCGCTTTCTTCCGCTTGCGGGATGAAAAGCGCGGGTGACACCAGCCCGCGCTCGGGGTGCTGCCAACGAATCAGGGCTTCGGCACCGATGATGCGGCGGGCGCTGTCAACCTGCGGCTGGTAATACAGCACAAACTCCTCATCGACGATAGCGCGACGCAGATCGTCCTCCAGCTGGGAGCGGGCAGTGATGACCGACTGCATTTCCGGATCAAAAAAACGCAAGGTGTTGCGTCCGGCGGCTTTGGCTTGATACATGGCCATATCGACGCGCTTCATGAGCTCGTCGATACTGTGCT
>CAZFSH010000054.1:0-12444 GCA_964521935.1 uncultured Propionivibrio sp. | reverse complement strand
CTGTGGGACGGCACCGCCATCACCTCCCCGCGAGGGGAGGCCGGGAGGGGCGGGCGTTACTGGTTACTGTTTAGCCCGGGATTGAGTCCTTGTTCGCCGCCTTGCTGCGTGCCTCTTCCGGCGAAATGATTTTCTTGCGCACGAGATCGATCAGATTTTGATCCAAGGTCTGCATGCCGTACTGCGAACCGGTCTGGATCGCCGAATACATCTGCGCCACCTTGGCTTCACGAATGAGATTGCGAATCGCCGGCGTGCCAACCATGATCTCGTGTGCCGCGACGCGACCTTTGCCATCCATGGTTTTGCATAGGGTTTGCGAAATCACCGCCTTGAGTGACTCGGACAGCATCGCGCGAATCATTTCCTTTTCCTCACCTGGGAAAACATCGATGATCCGGTCGATGGTTTTGGCGGCGGACGACGTATGCAAAGTACCAAACACCAGGTGGCCGGTTTCAGCGCCGGACATAGCCAGACGGATGGTTTCCAGGTCGCGCATTTCGCCCACCAGAATCACGTCCGGGTCTTCGCGCAGCGCCGAACGCAAGGCGTTATTGAACGACAGCGTGTGCGGGCCGACTTCACGCTGGTTGATCAGGCATTTCTTCGACTCGTGCACAAATTCGATCGGGTCTTCGACCGTAAGAATGTGGCCGTACTCTTCCTCGTTCTTGTGGTTGACCATGGCCGCCAGCGTGGTCGATTTGCCCGATCCCGTCGGCCCGGTGACTAATACTAAACCGCGTGGCTGGTCAGCCAGCTGCTTGAAGATCGGCGGCGCATTCAGTTCTTCCAGCGACAGAATTTTGGACGGGATGCTGCGCATCACCGCCGCCGCGCCACGCTGCTGGACAAAGGCATTCACGCGAAACCGCGCCAGACCGGGCACGGCAAAGGAAAAGTCGCACTCCAAATTTTCTTCGTAAACCTTGCGCTGACCGTCGTTCATGATGTCATAGATCATGCCGTGCACTTCTTTGTGCTCCATCGGCGGCAGATTGATCTTGCGCACATCGCCATGCACGCGGATCATCGGCGGCAAGCCCGACGAGAGGTGTAAGTCAGAGGCCTTGTTCTTGACCATGAAGGTCAGCAGTTCGGTAATGTCCATGCGCAGATTCTCCGGGAGCAAAAGGTATACTCAGGCCGCTATATGACAACAATCGCCGCCAACTTGCAAGCCGTTCGTGAGCGCATCGCCGCTGCCTGCGTTCAGGCCAGGCGTCCGCTATCGGATGTGGCGCTGTTAGCCGTCTCAAAAACCTGGCCAGCCGAGGATTTGCGCACGGCGGCGGCGGCCGGTCAGCACTGTTTTGGCGAGAGCTATGTACAGGAAGCCGTGCCCAAGATCGAGGCACTGGCTGATCTGACGATTGCGTGGCATTTCATCGGCCCGCTGCAAAGCAACAAGACCCGCCCGGTGGCGGAGCGCTTTGACTGGGTGCATTCGGTGGATCGGCTGAAAATCGCCCAGCGCCTCGCCGAGCAACGCCCCCGCGACATGCCGCCGCTCAACGTCTGCCTGCAAGTCAATGTCAGCGGCGAAGCCAGCAAGAGCGGCTGCGCCCCCGACGATGCCGCCGATATCGCCTGCGCCATCGCCCAATTGCCACGTCTGCGCTTGCGCGGCCTGATGAGCATCCCCGAACCGAGCGATGACATCGCCTGGCAACGCCAACAATTTGCCCGCGTGCACGCCATTTTTGCCACCCTCAATCAGGCACATGGACTTAATCTGGACACCTTGTCGATGGGCATGAGCCACGACCTCGAAGCCGCCATCGCCGAAGGATCGACGATGGTGCGTATTGGCAGCGCAATTTTTGGAGAACGGACTTACGCATGAAAATCACCTTTATCGGCGGCGGCAATATGGCCATCGCCATGATCGGCGGCCTCAAAAAGCAAGGCTATTCGGCAGCGGGCATACAGGTTGTGGAGCCGCGCGAAGAGTCCCGCAGCCACCTGACCGATGCCTTCGGCGTGCGCTGCGCCAGTGCCATCGACGCCGCCAGCCTGCGCTGCGACGTGATCGTGCTGGCCGTCAAGCCACAAATCATGCGCGAAGCCATAGCCCCGCTGGCGGGACACTTGAGCAATCAGGTCGTCGTCAGCATCGCGGCCGGTTTGCGCCTGAATGACATAGCGCGCTGGCTCGGCGGCTATCGGCGCATCGTGCGCGCCATGCCCAACACGCCAGCCTTGATTGGTGCCGGCACCAGTGGCCTTTACGCCGATAGCAGCGTCGATTTTGAGGGTCGCGATTTTGCCGAGAAAGTACTGAAAGCCGTGGGCAGCGCGGTGTGGATTGCTGAAGAAGCGCAGATGGATGCGGTCACCGCTGTGTCCGGGAGCGGCCCGGCCTATGTGTTCTATTTCATTGAGGCGATCGAGCACGCTGCGCTCAATCTGGGCTTTGATGCCGCCGCCGCCCGCCAGATGACGATAGAAACCTTTCTCGGCGCCGCCAAGCTGGCCGAGCAAAGCCATGAACCCGTGTCCGTATTACGCGAACGCGTCACCTCCAAAGGCGGCACGACGGAAGCGGCACTCAACAGCTTTGCCAGCGAGCAACTCGCGGCAGCCATCGAGCGCGGCGTCATCGCCGCGGCCCAACGTGGCAAGGCGCTTGGCGAAGCGCTCGGTGCACGCGACGGCGACGAGACCCAGTAAGCCATGGGCGCACAAATCCTGCACTTCATTGTCGATACCGTCTGCGCGTTTTTTTGCATCGCGCTGCTCGCGCGTTTCACGCTGCAAACGGCGCGCGTGCCCTTCCGTAACCCCGTTGGCCAGTTTGTCATGGCCGTGACCGACTGGCTGGTACTACCCGCCCGCCGCTTCGTCCCGGCCTTTCGCGGCTATGACACGGCCAGCCTGCTGCTCGCCTGGGTGTGCCAGCTCATCAACATGAGCGTGGCCACCGCCGTAACCATCGTCGGTCTCGGCCTGACGCCCGGCTTGTTCGGCGGACTAGCGCTGCTGGCATTGATTGAAACCGCCAAGGTCTGGCTCTATCTGGTCATGGGCGTGGTTTTCATATCCGCGATTTTTTCCTGGGTGAATCCGCATGCGCCGATGGCGGGCATTTTTAACACCGTGTCGCGCCCGTGGCTGCGCCCCTTTCAACGCCTGATTCCGCTGGTTGGCGGCGTCGATTTGTCGCCCCTGGCCTTGATCGTGCTCGTGCAGGTAGGCCTGATGGTACTCACCGGCCTGCGCTACGCCACCTTGCCGCTGCTGTATTCGTGAGTGACTGGTTGCGTGGCGATGGGGATGCGCTGGTGCTGACCCTGCACATTCAGCCGGGCGCAAAAAAAACCGAAGTGGTCGGGCTGCATGGCGAAGCGCTGAAAATTCGCCTCGCCGCACCGCCGGTCGATGGCAAAGCCAACGCCGCGCTGCTCGACTTTCTGCGTACAAAAGTCAGCCGCTGTGGCACGGCGCAAAAACCAACGGTGACACTCATCAGCGGCGATACCTCACGCGCCAAGCGCGTGCGCATCGACGGCATCGACGCCGCGCAACTGCGTGCTGTGCTCTTACCCGCATGAACACACCACTGCACCTCCCGGAACGCCTCGCCTTCGTCGATCTGGAGACGACCGGCGCCACCGGCACGCACGACCGCATCACCGAAATTGGCATCGTACGCATTGGCCCCGAGGGCAGCGATGAGTGGAGTTCGCTGGTCAATCCGGAAACGCCGATTTCGGCCTTCATCGAGCAGCTCACCGGCATCAGCAACCGCATGGTCGCGCACGCACCACGCTTTGCCGAGATTGCCGATGTGGTGCGCGAACGTCTCGCCGGGCATGTGTTTATCGCGCACAACGCCCGCTTCGATTACGGCTTTGTGCGCAGTGAATTTGCCCGTATGAGGCAGGGGTTTCGCGCGCCGGTGTTATGCACGGTCAAACTCTCGCGCAAACTCTATCCCGAGCATTACAAACACAGTCTCGACGCCCTGATCGAACGGCACGCGCTGCGTGTGACTGACCGGCACCGGGCGCTCGGTGATGCACGACTGATTCATCAGTTCTGGCACTTGCATCAGGGTGCAGAAGCGGAGCGCCTGCAAAGCTTGGCCAGCGAGCTGCTGTTGCAAACCCTGCTGCCACCGCATCTGGAGGCAACGCTGACCGAAGACCTGCCGGACGGGCGCGGCGTCTATGTATTTTTTGCTGACACGGGCGCGCCCGTACACGTTGGGCGCAGCAAAACGCTCAAGCAACAGGTGCTGAAATATTTCACCGGCGGAAAAGTCTCCGCCAGCCGGCAGGCCATTGCTGCGCAGGTGGCACGCGTCGCCACGTTCAGCTGTGCCGACGAAACCGCCGCCCTCTTGCTCGAGGCAGAATGGCGCAAGCGTTTAGGGCAAGCACTGCCGCCCATCACCCAAGCCAGCTGAGCGTCACATTCTGTTTTTCCTCTCCGGCGCGCGCGTGGCGTCAGGGCATAGTTACTCACTAAAGAGTATTGAGCGCACAAAACGCCTAGGGCATAGTTCGCGACCTTCCCTTCGCGTTAACGATTCCGTAGACCGTTGTCTCCGCACCACTACTCTCGTCGCTGCTTGCCCTTGCTCACGCTGTGCGCATGGCTGCTGGCCATGCCGGCACTGGCCGGCACGATCAGTGACGACGTTAATGGCAGGGTGGAGAGTGCACGCAATCTGCGCATGGTCACGGTGCAGCTGCCATGGAAATTCCAGTTTGAATTCAGCCCATTTTTGATCGCGCTGAAGAAAGGCTATTTCCGCGAGGCGGGGATCACCGTCGACCTGCGTGAGTGGGTACCCGGCACCAACGTGGTCGACGAAGTCAGCAGTGGCCGCATCGCCTTTGGTATGTATTCCTCAGCGCTGGTGCTGGAGCGCGCACGGGGCAAACCCGTCGTCGCACTAGCGGTATTGATGCAGCACTCGCCGGTCGCGCTGCTGGTCAAGCGCAAGGCCGACATTAGCTCGGTGCTCGATCTCGCCGGCAAGCGCATTGCCTTTTCGCACGACACCGAGGATGAGCTGCTTGCCTATCTGCGTGCCAACGGCATGGGGCCGGACAAATATAACGTGCTGCCAAGGCAAGGGTTTGGCCTTGAGACACTGGATAAGGATCAAGCCGATGCAATCGGTATTTATTCGAGCAATGAAGCCTACCTCAGCCAGCAACAAGGCGATACGTACTTTCTGCTGCGCCCACGCAGCGCCGGGATCGACTTTTTTGGCAACGTCTTATTCACCTCCGAGCAGCTGCTGAAAAAAGAACCACAACTGGTGCAGCGGTTTCGCGCCGCCACGCTGCGTGGGCTGGACTACGCGCTGAAGCACCCGGAAGAAGCCATCGACCTGATCCTCACCCACTACAACACCCAGTACAAATCCCGCGCGCATCTGGAGTTTGAAGCCCATGAGGTCGCCGAACTCACCCGTCCAGACATCGTGGAACCCGGCTACATGAACCTCAATCGGTGGCGTCATGTGGCGCAGACCTACGCCGAACTGGGCAAGATGCCGGCCGACGTTGATCTCGCTGAATTTGATCTCACGGCTTTCCTCTACGACCCGACACCGACGCACCTCGACCAGCGTCTGCTCTGGCTGCTCGTTGGCGTCACGCTGGCGCTGCTGGGTGCGGCGGCGACTGGCTGGCAGTTTCGCCGCATCAATCAGCGGCTGCGTTCGGAAATGTCCGAACGCAAGGCGATCGCAGACGAATTGCTCGCGAGCAATGCGCATCTCCAGCAAGCCATGCAGCAACTGGTGCATAACGAAAAAATGGCCGCCCTCGGCACCCTCGTCGCCGGCGTAGCCCATGAACTGAACACACCGATAGGCACGGCATATACCGTTGCCAGCACCTTGCTTGAAGTGACCGATGCCTTCACGGCGGAAGTGGCCTCCGGCACCATGCGGCGTTCATCGCTGCAACATTACGCCGAACGCTGCCGGCAAGCTGCCGATTTGGTGGTACGCAATACGGCACGCGCGACGCAGCTGATCTCAGGCTTCAAGGAACTGGCCGTTGATCAGACCAGCGAACGTCAGCGTCAGTTTGACCTCGGGGCAACGGTTGACGAGCTGCTGCTGACGCTCACGCCGCTGATCCGGCCATCGGGCCATCAGGTGATCAATGACATCCCGTCAGGGATCGTGCTCGACAGCTATCCTGGCCCCATCAGTCAAGTGCTCAGTAACTTGATTCAGAACTCGCTGCTACATGGCTTCGCTGATCTACCGGAAACAGAGCACGGCAAGATACAGCTGAGCGCCAGCGTGGTCGACAAACAGGTGCAGCTAGACTATCGCGATAACGGTAAAGGTATGGCGAGCCACGTCGCCGCTCGCGCCTTCGACCCCTTTTTCACCACCCGCCTGGGTAGCGGCGGTAGTGGCTTGGGTTTATCCATCGTGCACAACCTGATCACCGACCTGCTGGGCGGTAGCGTCACGCTACGCAGCGCACCGGGAGCCGGCGTGCACTTCCAGATCACGCTGCCGATATCACTGACGCCCAAAGTCCGAGATGGGTCAGCGAGAACATAGCGCCACACTACAAAAACTAAAACGCAGGGGAATTCATGAACACTACACCATCGACAACAAGCAATTTCAGCGACACACGCGCACCCGCACGCGCTATCGGCGCCCTAGTCAAACTGGCCACGCTAGCCATGGCCATTACGGCGGGGACAAACGTCCATGCGGCTGACTGGAGCGACAACTCAGTCAGCTGGCGCGCCGGCAACCGCTTCGCCGAGCCGTTCAAGCCTAACGATATCAGCAAACACATCCTCGCCTACACGCATGCCAGCGGTGGTCAATACGGTAGCGACTTTCTCAACATCGATTACCTGATGTCGAATCAGGATGATCCGAAAACCTTCGGTAGCGATAGCGGCGCCAAAGAGGTATATCTGACCTACCGCCACACCGTCGATCTGGCGGCGCTTACTGGCCACGACATGAAATTCGGCCCGATACGCAGCGTTGGCATCACCGCCGGAATCGACCTCAACAGCAAAAGCGATAGCGGCTACAACTCGCGCAAGCGCATGCTGGTGCTCGGCCCGACACTCAGCTTTGATGTGCCGGGATTTTTCAATCTCGGCCTGCACTGGTTGCACGAGAGTAATCATCCCAGCGTCAGCCCCGGCGCCTTTGATCCGGGCTTCCCGGATTCGCGCTACACCTACAAAACCCACCCGCAACTCGCGGCTAGCTGGGCCACACCGATTGGCGCCTGGTCCTTCGAAGGCTATGCCAATCTGATAGACGAGAAGGGACGCAGTGAAACTGGTGCCAAGACGGCAACGGAGTTCAATATCGATATGAAGCTCATGCGTGACATTGGCACCTGGTTCGATCAGGCACCGCGCCGCTGGCGTGCCGGCGTCGAATATCAATACTGGAACAACAAATTCGGCAACTCGGATCGTACCGTCGGCGCCATTGGTGGCAACACGGCCAAAACGCCGATGCTACGCATCGAGTATCACTTCTGAACGCGCAGCCATGAAGACTCACCGAAAAGCCACTTACTGGCAGGTCGGTCACGTGCTGCCCATGATCATCCACAGTTAAGGAAATGCCATGTTTACTAGCTGGTCTGTACGCAAAAAAATCCTCTTCAGCGTCGCGACGATATTGATCATTGCGCTGGCGCTCACCGGTATGCTTTCGGCCCGCCTGTTCAAATCAGCACTGACCGAACGCCTGGAAAGTTATGAACTGGTGCGCACCGTTGAAGCCATCCGCAACGAACTCGATCGTGACGTGTCAGTGCCGATGGCGCAAAGCAAAGTGATGGCCGCCAACAGCTTTTTGCTCGACTGGATGGCCGCGGGCGAGCCAGCCTCGGGCATTCCGGCCTGGCAGCACTATGCCGAGCAGGTCAGGCAAGTGACCGGTGCCGCCACGGTCTCGTTCGTTTCGGAAACCACCGGTAACTATTACGACGCCGCCCACGGCCTCTCACGGCAGATCGAGCCGGAGGGCAAGGACGGCTGGTTCAAGGCCTTCATGAACAGCGGCCAGACGGCGCAATTCAATCTGGGTATCGAAAGCGGCAGCCCGCGTGTGCTGATGTTCACCAATGTGCTGGCCAAAGACGCCAAAGGCCAGCGCGCCAGCGTCAGTCTGGGACTAGATGTTACGACCATGGCTGAACGCGTGCGCAAACTGGCTATTGGCAAAACCGGCCAGGTCTTTGTCGTCGACGCCGGTGGCCACATCCAGATTCACCGCAACCCAGAGTTGGTCAAGGTTTCCAACAAGATTGAGCTGAAAACCCTACCAGGCTTGGCCGAGCAGGCAGACACTCTGCTGCGCAAGGACCAGTTCAACCTGATCCGCTACCAAGGCGAGCATGGCACGCAACTGATGGCCTCAAGTTACCTGCCCTCAGCCAACTGGTTCGTCATCGTCGAAATATCCGAGGCGGAAGTTTTCGAGCCGATTAACCAGCATATTCGCCTGCTCTTCATTGTCGATGCGCTAGTACTCGCGGCCGCACTAGGCCTGATTTTCTGGCTGACCACAACGCTGACCGAACCGCTGCTGCGCCTGCGTGATGCGATGCGCAGTCTGGCCTCCGGCCATGGCGATCTGACGCAGCGTCTGCCGGAAGGCAGTAGCGACGAAATCGGCATGATCGCAGCCAGCTTCAATCGCTTCATGGAGCAGCTGCACAGCATGTTTTTGCGCGTACGCGAGCAGACCAATCACCTGGGTAGCAACGTCAACCAGATTGCCGCGATGACCGAGCAGCTCACGCAGGGCGCCCACCAAACCGCCGAGCTCAGCTCAAGCAACGCCGCCACCATCGAACAAATTACCGTGAGCATTGCCCAAACCGCCGATCACACCCATGATGCGACTCGCTCGGTCGAAACCGCCAGCACGCTGACCAGTGAAAACGCCGAGGCCATCAGCCAGGTGTCGACAGAAATCATCCGTGTCGCGCAGTCGATGGACGAGCTGTGTGCGGTCATGAAGGGGCTGGAAAATCGCTCGGTAGAAATCGGCTCAGTGGCCAATGTGATTAAGGAAATTGCCGACCAGACGAATCTGCTGGCGCTGAATGCGGCCATCGAAGCCGCGCGCGCCGGCGAGCAGGGACGCGGCTTTGCCGTCGTCGCCGACGAAGTGCGCAAGCTCGCCGAGCGTACCGGCAACGCTACGGTGGAAATCGAACAAATGGTCTCATCGATGCGCAGCGAAGCCAGTGATGCCATGGGCCGCGTCGGTGCAACGCAAACCTCGGTGCAACTGGGCGTTGGTCGCGTCAATACGGTCTTGCAACAGATCGACGGGATTCGTGACGCCATGTCCGGCACGCTGCAACGCATCACCGAGATTCGTGATGCCGCCACTGAGCAATCTCATGCTACCGAAGCACTCGCCCAATCGGCCGAGCGCATGTCGCAGGCGGCGCAAACCAGCGATAAGGAACTGCAACAGGCCAGCGTGATCATCAGTGATCTGGAACGCATGGCCGGCGAATTACGCGGCGTCGTCGAGAGTTTTCGCTTGTAGGCGCTACGCTTTATTCGCTGCGCCAGCGCGGCTGCAGCAGCGACTTCGGGGCTTCGTCAGAGCCAATCACCACGGCACGCAACTTGGCAATGGCCTGTGTGTGCAGCTGGCTGATGCGGCCTTCGGTCAGGCCCAGCCGTTCGGCGATTTGGCGCATGTTCAGGCCTTCGACGTAATAGGCATTCATCACCGCATCTTCACGTTCGCCCAGCTCGCTGATCGCGACGAGCAAGGTGCGTTGCAAGGCACGGCGCTGAAGCGCGGCGAGGGGGTCGGAATTGGTGCTGGCACACCAGCCGAGAAAGTCTTTTTCACCACCCATTTCGTCGAAATCTTCAAGCGAAAGCAGGGTGTAGCCATGGGCCTCTTGCAGCAAGTTCTGATAATCCGTCAGCGTCATGCCCATGGCCTGCGCCACCTCGCCTTCGCTCGGCGGATGGCCTAGCTGATTGCTCAAATCGCGTATCGCCAGTTCAACGCCGCGCATCAGCTTGCGCACGCGCCGGCTGCCTGGATCATTCTCACGCAGGCCATCAAGCATGGCGCCACGCACGCGTTGAGTCAGGTAGGCACGGTATTGGTTTTCGCCGTCGTTGCGCGTCGCGTGCAGCAAGGCACCGAGCAGACCCATGTAGCCATCCTGCATCAGCTCATCGAGCTCAACCGACGCTGGCAAGCGCCGAATCAGCGTTTGCGCAATCGAGCGTACCAGCGGTGCATAGCGCTCAATCAGGGCTTCGCTTTCGCTGGGAGTGAGGCGTTTTCGTGGCGTGCTCATGCAGCTAGTCTAGCGCAGTCGGATCGTACAACGATGTCAAGGTTTTCGCGGCAAACCGTAAAGCGGACACTATGGCAAACGCCCATCCGGCAGGGGCGGAAAACCATTGGCACTGCGGCAACGCGCGATGTCGCAAGCGGTCGGCAGCACGCTTCGGTATTCCACCAAGCCAGGTACGCTGCGGATGCCCTTGGCGTTGCCGGTTAAACATTTGTTGCCACCGGCGTCGGTGTAGTAGGAGGTGACATCGACACAATGCCGCGAGTGCGCCACCAGGCCAAGAAAGTGGCCCATTTCATGGGCAAGGGTCATTTGCAGTGTCGACGCCATGAGCGTCGGGTTACGTTCGCGCAGCAGGGCAAATATCTTCGGACTCAGCCAGAGCTGATTGCGTCCCATGTCGGCCTTACCAATAACACTGCCGTCATCGTCTTGCGGGCGCAACCAGGCGATGACGCGCACTTCCGGCTGGCGTTCGAGCGAGGGCGCATAGGCGGCCCAGTAAATCGCCAAACCACAGTGTGTCCAGACATTGGCCGCTTGCCGAATCATGTCGCTCACCTGCGACTCGGGGAAGTCAGCCGGTGCATTGGCTGGGTTGTAGGTGAAGAACAGCGTGCGCGACGGTGCGGCGCGATCGCGCCCATCGCCCCAGGTGATGAGGTCACCGGGCAAGCACTGGCGAATTTCCTGCTCGCGCACCTGCGCCGGATCGGTGGTACCCGTAGTGGTACCCATAGTGGCGCCCGTGCTGGCACAGCTGACACCAGCAACGCCCAGACAGAGCGCAGCGAGCGACGCTTTCAGCATCCCGCTCAGCTCAATGACCCGTCGTAAGCGAGCTTGCCGTCGATCAGCGTGTAGCGCACCTTGCCCGGTAACTCCATGCCCAGGAAAGGCGTGTTTTTGCCCTGGCTCTTGAGCGTGTCACGGTTGACCCTCGTGGTGGCTGACGGGTCGATGATGCAAATATCCGCCAGTTGCCCAGCGGATAAACCATAGTCATTCACGCCCAGGATGCGCGCCGGGTCAGCGGTGATGCGCGCCAGCGCCTTGACCAGCGGCACCTTGGCCTCTTCGGCCCATTTCAGGGTCAGCGGCAACAGCAGCTCAAGACCCGTGGCACCGACTTCGGCTTCTTCAAAGGGCATTTGTTTGCCATCGTCATCCACCGGGGTATGGTCGGAAATCAGCACGTCGATCGCACCCGATGCCAGCCCGTCTCGCAGTGCGTCGCGATCACGCTGGCTACGCAATGGCGGGTCGAGACGGGCATGCGGATTGAAGTAGCCGATGTCCATGTCGGTCAGGTGCAGGTGATTGATCGTGACATCGCAGGTCACCGGCAAACCCTCGGTTTTGGCAGCGCGAATCATGTCCAAGCCTGCTGCCGACGAAACGCGGCGCACGTGCACCCGCGCACCCGTGGCGCGCACCAGCTGCAACAAGCTCGCCAGCGCGATTGTCTCAGCTGCCACAGGCACGCCGGGTAAACCCAATCGTGCCGCTACTTCGCCGGAGTGGGCGACACCACGCGAAAGGTAGGGGTCTTGCGCCTGCAACCAGACCGGGAAGTTGAAGGTCGCGGCGTAATTCAGCGCGCGCAGCAGCACCTGCGTATCGACAATGCTCTTGCTCGCCTGCCCGAAGGCGACGCAACCGGCTTCGTGCAGTTCGTGCATTTCGGTGAGGTGCTCGCCGGCCAGCCCAGTGGTCAGTGCGCCGATCGGATGCACGCGGGCAAAGCCGGGTTGCTGCGAGCGGTAACCGAGCATGGAGACCAGCCCCGGCTCATCGAGTGGTGGATCAGTATCGGGCGGGCAGGCGAGACGCGTAACGCCACCCGCCACCGCCGCGGCCATTTCGGATTGCAGCGTAGCTTTGTACTCAAAGCCCGGTTCGCGCAGGCGTGCCGAGAGATCAATCAGGCCGGGGCAGACGATGCAGCCGCTGGCGTCGAGCACACTTTCGGCTACAAAGCCCTCGGGCGCCGTCCCACAGGAGCTGACTTTTCCATTGGTGATGAACAGGTCTGTCGTCGCGTCGATGTTACGTGCGGGGTCGATCAGGCGACCGCCTTTGATGTGTAGTTTCATTTGCTGCGCTCCGCCGGGCCGCCCCAAGAAGC
>CAZFSH010000053.1:0-12470 GCA_964521935.1 uncultured Propionivibrio sp. | reverse complement strand
AGAACTTCAGATTGAAGCCGGCATAGAGCGATCGCCCCGCACCGGGAACAGCAATGCCCCACGGCATGCTGGCATCATTCAGGCTCATGGTTTTGCCCTGACCGACGTACGCACCACCGAGTGGTAAGTCGTAGCGCTTGTCGAAAACATTTTCGATACCGATATCCACACGTGCCTTTTGCCAGCCATAACTGGTTCGCAGATTGAGCAGGCTATAACCGCCGGTTTCGATCTCGTTGCGCACAGCCGATACCGTGTCTTTGGCGTGCACCATCACCAGCTCGGCACGGTTTTCCCAGCCGCCGAGCGTGTGCGTCAGTGTCAGCTTGGCGTTGAGCGGCATGATGTTGTAGAGGTCATCGCCGCTATCGCGGTTTTTGCCGCGGGTGTAGTTCAGCAGGCCGCGCAGGGCAAATTCGCCGGCACCGGTTTTAGCCAGAGGCAGATGCCCAGAGAGATCGACGCCGTAGAGGCGCGCCGATTGATTGGCGTACTGCAGCACGTTGAACTGGTTGGCGGAAAAGCTCGCCGTCTTGATGGCATCAATGTAATCACTGACCAGCGTGTAATGCGGCGTGGCCTTGAATTCCCATGCTCGATCTGCGGCATGCCAGTCAACGCTGGCGCTTAGCGTGTGCGCGACTTCTGGCTTGAGCTGCAGGTTGCCGATGTAGCCGTTGCCGTCGCCGACGGTGTTGTTCATCACGGCCGCCATGCTCCACGTTGACCAGGTGTAGCGTTCATAGAGGTTGGGCGAGCGCACTTTGCGGGCAAGGCCGAACTCGATGTCGTAATGGGCGTTGGCGGTGTAGCGTGCGAGGGCGGTGAGGTCCCAGTTGTGGTCGGTCTTGTCGTGGGACTGTGCGTTGAAGGCGTTGCCGTCGCGCATCTGGTAATTCATCATCATGCCGCTGCCATCGGTCGTCGGGTTGTAGCCCCGCGCATCGCCGGCGTCCGTGCGCACTCGTTCATGGCGCACGCCCAGCAGCGTCAGCCACTGTGCGGTGTGCTGCGCTTGCCACTCAGCAAACAAGGCGTGGCGATCACGTTCGCCATTGTTGATATTCCAGAAGGTTCCGGGCGACATGGAGCCAGTGCCCGACGCCGGCCACCAGTCATCCAGGCGGTGCCGTTGCCATTCCGCGCCAACGCGGAGCAAGTCGGTGGCGGTCAGGTCGATACTGGCTGTGAGGCTGGCACCGGTGGTCTGGCTTTCGGTGTGCATGGGCATGCCGGAGGCGGTTCCGTACACCCACTGCTTGTCGGCACCAAAGTCCATGAAGTGCTTAACCGTTTCGCGGTACGTTCGCGCTTCCAGTGAGCCCCAGTCAAACTCGCCGACATAGCGCAGGTTCAGGCGGTGTTGCGTGTTGGCCAGCATGTCCATACGCTGATTCGGGTAGAGCTGCTCGGGCAGGTCTTGATAGCCCAGTTTGGCGTCGAGCAGGTGTCGGCCGTTTTTTATCGCGATGCCCAGCGTGTGGTTGCGCGTGTTGTAGGCCGTGGAGCCGACCTCATCCAGCGCCAGCGTGTGGCTGGTGCGGCCGGTATCGCGGCGTGTCTTGAAGTCGCCCCCGGCTTGGTAGTTGTCCGACTTGGCGGTGGCACCGGAGTAACTGAGGTGGAGTGTTTCGCTGGCGAGAGTGGCCGACAGGTTGCCGCCCAGTGCGCCACCGTTGCTGCGATAGAAGCCACCTATTTCCCCGTGCATCACGGTGCCGGTGCCAGCGGTGGCGAACTCCGGTGCCAGCGTTTCGGCGATGATGGTGCCGCCAATGCTGTCACCACCGACGCTGACGGGAGCGATGCCGGCATAGACCTTGAGCGTGGCGACGTTGCTCGGATCAAGGTAAGACAGCGCCGGGTTCATGTGGTTGGGGCAGGCGGCGATCAGGTCCATGCCGTCGAGCTTGACGCGCACCCGGTCATCGGCCAGGCCGTGAATGGCTGGCAGGCTGGAGGCGCCGCCGGCGCCGTAAAGGCTGACGCCGGGCACGTCTTTGAGCAGGCTGGCGGTGTCGCTGGTCGCGGCTTGCTGGGCGCGCAGCTGCTGAGCGGGAACCGGAGTCGGCGCAGCGCTATCCAGCGCTTTGGCGGTGACGATGACGGTGGAGGTGGCGGTGGAGGGTGTGTTGTCGTTGGCGAAGGCCAGCAGTGGCAAGGCGGCCAGTGCGCCATATAGGGCAGTTCGTTTCATGAGGGTATCCAGAATTTCAACAAAAGCCGGCCGTGGCACCGCGATGGGTGCCGAAGAGTCAGGCAGGCTGAGGGAGTTAGGGAGGTGGCCGGAGCCTGTTAGTGCGTGTGAACCATGCCGCCATCGAGCGGCTTGGCCGTGGCCTTGACCTCGATGGTGCTACGCGACTTGTCGGCGTTTTCCAGCACCAGGGTAAGCGGTACGCTGTCGCCCGCTTTGATCTGCTGCTTCAGGTCCATGAGCATTACGTGATAGCCGCCCGGCTTCAACTCGACGGCTTTTCCGGCCGGGAGTTCGAGGCCGTTGCTCAGCGCACGCATTTTCATGATGTCGCCATCCATGCGCATTTCATGAACTTCAACCAGGCCGGCGGTCGATGATTTCACGTCGATCAGTCGGGCGTTTTGCTTGGCCGTGAGCGTCATGAAGGCGCCGGTGGCTTTTTGGGCGGGCACGGTGGCGCGTACCCACGGGTCGCTGACGCTGACTTGCGCCAGAACGGTGGTGGAAGCGGTGGCTGAAACAACGAGCGTGGTGGCCAGTACGGCCATGCGAAATACGGTAGTCATAGTGAGTTTTCCTGAAAGTGAATACATGCGCAGCGTGAATGGCGTGCGCGGAATTGACGAGCTGTCAGGAAAGCGGTGGTGCGCGGGAGGGCGGGGAAGCGTAGATGCTGATAGTGCGCGGTGTGTCATGCACTCGCGCAAGCAAGGGCGCAAAAGTCAGTCGCTGTGGGACGGCGCTGGCCGCTGCGGCGAGCAATAGCGGCGCCGGTGTGCCGCAGGCGGTGCAGCAGTCGTGCGTCGCCGGTGTGTGCTCGGGGGAACCGTTGTCGGCGGGGCTGACAATCCCGTGGCTGGTACAAATTTCGCCCCAAAAACTGGCCTGAGCATTGCCCTGACTGGACTGGCTGGGCTGGTTTGGCATTACGCCCATGCCTAGCCACAACTGGAACAGCGTGACCAGCAGCCCCAGCGCTAACAGAACTCGGCCATGAGTGTGGCCGTGAACGTGCGAGAGAGGGCGAGTTGGCGCAAACATGGGGGCGAGTTTACTGGCTTGTCACCGGGCTTTTATTGACCCAACTCAAACGTAACAGCCCAATGGCCAACAGATAGTGCAGTGCTTGCACGGTGTTGAGCGGCCCGACCGATAGCTGTAAACCCGCGATGACCAAGGCGGCGATCAGAGCCAGCGCCGCGATGATCAGCGGCGCCTGTCGTTGTTCCACCGCCGTCAGGGCAATCGCCAGTACGGCGGCAGCCGGCAGCAGATCACGCCATAGTGTGGCTCCCGCGAGCGTCAGGACAACGCCGATGGCACCGGCGATCAGCACAAAGCGGCCGGCAGCGGTGACATGGCGGGCAATCGGGTCGTCGGGCCAGCGTACGGCAAGCGCCAGCAGCGGGAAGCCGGCGCAGGCGGCCAGCAAACTCAAGAAACGGTGCGGTCCGAGTGCTTCGCTGAGTCCCGCATAGCGCAGCACGCCCATCGCGGCGGCAAGACCAATCAGCAGCGCACCCACCGCCAAGGCGGGTCGGGCGCGTAGCTGCTGTCGGGCGATAGAGAAGCCGACGAGGGCGAGGACGAAATCAGATAGCGCGTCGGCGTTCATGCCTGCTCTCCTGAGCTGGCGCTCACGCTGGCCGGTGTAAGCGATTGCCGCGCTAACCAGGCGGCGCAACCCAGGCTGAAGAGCAGCAGGCTGGCGCGTGCCAGCGCCGGCGCATCAAAGCCAAACCAGTCGGGCAGGGTGGCGAAGGCAATACCCAGTGCCGTAACGCGACATTGTTCCAGGCGTAGTGCCATGCGCCGGCGCTCCAGCAAGCCACCGAGAATCAGGCAGGTGCAGAAAATACCTCCGGCATAAGCCAGCGCCGGCCCGAGGGAGAGGTTGCCGAAAATGGCGAGCAGGTGGGTAATAAATGGCACCATCACGGCGTATTGCAGCGCGACGTACCAGCGGATGGCGCCCGGGGTTTGCGGATCAAAGCGCGTAAAACTCGCGGGTTCAAAGTGCGGCAGCGGCACATCCCAGCCGCCGGGGGGCGCGAGCCAGGCGCCCAGTTTGGCGCGCCAGCCCGTGGCGGCTTTGGCTAGCCCCACAATCTCGGCGTAGTAGTGCAGATTGCCCCAGAGCGGGTTAAAGCTTTTCAGTGGCGAACGAATGCCAAAGTACACCGGTTCGGCGTCGCGTTCGGCTTCAAAGGTGCCAAAGAGTTTGTCCCAGAGAACGAAAATGCCGCCGTAATTTTTATCGATGCAATAGTCGTTCTGTCCATGATGCACGCGATGGTTCGAGGGCGAGCTGAACACATGATCAAACCAGCCGAGTTTGCCGATCAGTTCGGTATGCACCCAGTATTGGTAGAGCAGATTGATCAGGCCAACAGCGACAAACACGCTGGGTGGCACGCCGGCGACCGCCAGCGGGAAATAGAACAGCCAGCCAAAAAAACCGCCGGTCGAGGTTTGGCGCAGCGCGGTCGAGAGGTTGTAATACTCCGAGGAATGATGCACGACGTGCGAGGCCCACAAGACATTGACTTCATGACCCATACGGTGCGCCCAGTAGTAACAGAAGTCGAACGCAATCAGGGCGCCCGCCCAGACCCATAGGTTGTCGGCAGGCAGGTCGGTGGCGCGATAGTTGTCATAAACCAGCACATAGATACCCAGCGTTGCCAGCTTCATGAACAAGCCGGTGATCTGGCTGATCACGCCGTGATGCAGGCTGGTAATGGCGTCCGGGATGTCATAGACTTTCACGCCTCTGCGCCGAGCTACCCATGCCTCCAGCACAATGCTGAGCATGAATACGGGAATCGCGTAGACAATGGGATTCATGATGTGACCTCGTATACGGAAATACGGAATCGGGGTAGTTTAGCCAAGCGCCGCCCTGGTGCGCAGATCAAGGTGAAGTAATGATGAACGCGTTAGCCCAACAGCCCCCCCGCAAGGAATCGAGCGGGTCATTGTTCATTGTCTCCGCGCCCTCGGGAGCGGGGAAGACTACGCTGGTGGGCCGTTTACTGGCCGATGACTCGGCCGTTCGGCAATCCGTGTCCTACACCACGCGCTCACCCCGGCCCGGTGAAACCCATGGCGTGAATTACTACTTCATTGATGTGCAACGGTTTTTGGCCATGCGTGAGCGCGGCGACTTTCTCGAGTGGGCGGAGGTGCACGGCAATTTTTATGGCACCTCGAAGGCCTGGATTGCCGAGCAGGTGGCCGGTGGTCAGGATGTTTTGCTGGAAATCGACTGGCAGGGCGCTCAGCAAGTGCGCAAACTCTTTCCCCTGGCGGTCAGTATTTTTATTCTGCCGCCCTCGCTGGCTGAACTGGAACGACGGCTGCGTGGCCGTGGTTCGGACAGCGATGACGTGATCGACCGACGAATTGCTGGCGCTATCGGCGAAATGCGGCATGTGCATGAATTCGACTTCGTTATAATCAACCAAGACTTGGAATTAGCGCTGGGTGACATGAAAGCAGCCGTTCGTGCTTCCCGACTGCGTTTTCCGCTCCAGCGAGCCCGTCATCCTGACGTGTTCCGCTTCCTCGAACAAAGCTAATACAGCTCATACACCCAATTAAGCTAAAGGACCTCCACCATGGCTCGTGTCACTATTGAAGATTGCCTGAAAACATTTCCCAACCGTTTTGATCTGACGCTGGCGGCCACTTACCGTGCTCGTCAGCTGACCTTGGGCAGCACGCCGCAAGTCGAGGTGGATCGCGACAAGCCCTGTGTTATCGCTCTGCGTGAAATTTCGCTGGGCAAAGTCGGCACCGAGATCCTCTACCGTAACCCCAACCAGTCCTGATCGCGTGAGCAATCGTGTCGGCGTTAAGTCATCTCCACACGATTCTCGACCACGCTACCGCGGGCGTTTTTAAGGGCGCCGCGCGGCGCAAGAAAAACAAGATGGAGGCGGCGGCCGTGCCGCCTCCACTTATCGAAGACCCCGATCCCCTGAAAGCGGCACTGGCGCGTTTTAACGCCCAGCTGGCCAGCTACCTGCCCTCGCACGATGTCGAGCGCATTGCGCAGGCCTATGAATATTCGGCCGCGGCGCACGTCAATCAGTTCCGGATTTCCGGCGAACCCTACATCACCCACCCGCTCGCGGTGGCTGACACCTTGGCGAGCTGGCGCATGGATGCCTATGCCGTCATGGCGGCCCTGCTCCATGATGTAATGGAGGACACCGGCTCGACGAAAGAGGAACTGGCCGAGCGCTTTGGCAAGGTGACCGCCGAACTGGTCGATGGCGTGTCCAAGCTTGATCGGCTGGAAAGCCAGACCTACGAAGAAGCGCAGGCGGAAAACTTCCGCAAGATGCTCATGGCCATGGCGCGCGATGTGCGCGTGATCCTGGTCAAGCTGGCCGATCGCCGGCACAACATGCAAACACTGGGGGCGATGCGCCCGGAAAAGCAGCGCCGCATTGCCCGCGAGACGTTGGACATTTATGCCCCCATCGCCAACCGTCTGGGGCTGAATGCGCTTTACCGCGAATTGCAGGAATTGGCGTTTCAACACCAGTACCCGATTCGTTACCGGGTGCTGGCCAAGGCGGTCAAGCAGGCACGCGGCAATCGACGGGAGGTGGTGAGCAAAATTCTCGATGCCATTCGCGTGGCGCTGCCGGCCGCAGGCATCGAGGCGGATGTCAAAGGGCGCGAAAAACATGTGTACGGTATCTATCGCAAGATGCGTGACAAGCACCTGAGTTTTTCACAGGTGCTCGATATCTATGGCTTTCGCATTGTGGTCAAGGATCGGCCCACGTGCTACATGGCGCTTGGTGCGCTGCATGGGCTCTATCAGCCGGTGCCCGGCAAGTTCAAGGATTACATCGCCATCCCCAAGGCCAATGGCTATCAGTCTCTGCACACCACGCTTATTGGGCCGTACGGCACGCCAGTAGAAATGCAGATTCGTACGTCCGGCATGCACCATGTGGCGGAGTCGGGCGTGGCCTCGCATTGGCTCTACAAGGACGAGAAGACCTTGTCCGAATTGCAGCGGACGACGCACCAGTGGCTGCAAAGCCTGATCGAGCTGCAATCGGCGTCGCATGACAATACCGAGTTTCTGGAACTGGTGAAGTTTGATCTGTTTCCCGGTGAGGTCTATGTGTTTACCCCGCGCGGCAAAATCATGTCGCTGCCGCGTGGTTCGACGCCAGTCGATTTTGCCTACGCGGTGCATACCGATGTGGGCAATCGTTGCGTGGCCTGTCAGATCAATTTCGAGTCCGTGCCCTTGCGCACCGAACTGCGTAATGGGGATCGTATCGAGATCATTACCGCGCCAACCGCGCACCCGAACCCGGCGTGGCTGGGCTATGTGCGTACCGGCAAGGCGCGGGCGCAGATTCGCCACTTTCTCAAGGCTCAGCAGAATGAAGAGTCGGCGACCGTCGGCGAGCGCATGCTAGTACGCGCGCTCGCGGAGTTGGGGCAGACGCCTTCGTCGGTGGACGCCGTCGCCTGGGACAAGTTCCTCGCCGATACCGGAACGCGTACCCGGCGCGACATCTATTCCGATATTGGTCTTGGCTTGCGCCTGGCACAGGTGGTGGCACGACGACTGGTGGCGCGTGGTAGCCATTTGAGTGAGGAGCTGGCTGGTGATGGCCGGCGCCTGGTTGGCTCGGTGATCATCCGTGGCACCGAAGGGGTTGCGGTGCAGTTGGCGCCCTGCTGCCGGCCGATTCCCGGTGATCCGATTGTTGGTCTGATCCGCAAAGGTCAGGGCCTGGTCGTGCATACGCACGACTGCACCAGCATCGCCAAACTGCGCGGCGCGAAAACCGAATGGGTGGATGTGGAATGGGAAAGTCAGCCGGGTCGGCAGTTCGATGCCAGCATCCAAGTCCTTACCCAAAACGCGCGGGGTGTTTTGGCCAAGCTGGCCGCGGGCATTGCGCAATCTGACTCGAACATCAGTAATGTGAGTATGGATGGTGATGGCAGCAACACCACCTCCGTGTTCTTTACCGTGCAGGTGACGGATCGTGCCCACCTGGCGCAAATTCTGCGTAAACTCCGCCGTATTCCCGAGGTCCTGCGTATTCACCGCGTGGCCGACAGTAAAAGCAAACATTCTTGAGTTGTCGATTAAGTTGTTGCCTATCCAGTAAAGATGTTTTAACGAGGTATCGCCATGGCTATGTACGAATCCGAGCACACTAAATTTATCCGCGAGTGGCTGGCAAAGCACCCCGAGGAGTTGGTCGAGCAGAAAAAAGGCCGCGCCTTGTGGTGGGATAAAACACCGCGTTCGCTCGATGAGATGGCGCGCACCGCTGCGGCGAAGGTGCCCAACAAAGCGTATTACTACGACGCGAACTGATTGCGCTATGGGGCCGGGTTTTGCTGAGCCTAGCTGCTTGTCATGGGCTGTTGGTCAGATTGGGCGTTTGCCATCGTCCTTGCTGGTGCTGGCCGCAAGCACCACACTGCCTGGCACGATGGGAGCCGCTTGGGCCATTGATGCCGCGAATATTTCCCGACCAGCCGCCTACGTTTGGACGAAGCCCAGCGAGGAGAGTGCGACGGGACCGGCAGCGAAAAAAGTAGCGCCTGCTACGCCCATGCCGGCGGCGCAACCCGCAGCGCAAGCTGTTGTGGCGCCCCCTCCCGCTCATAAAGCCGTAAGCAAAACGAATACTTTGCCGTTGCCCAGCAAGCCGCAAGTTATGGCCAATGGCAAAGTATTCGTGCCGGTTACACCAAAAAGCAAATGTACCGTCAAGGCTGGCGATAGCGGGACCTTAGAGGCGCAGCTGCGCGCTTGCGCCGGTTTGTAGTTTGTAACCGCTGTATTCAGCCGCAGCGCCAGAGGCGCTCTCTCAACCGGCCCTCAACCAGCGTGAAGCCGGTTTTCTACCTTGGCGATGGTGGCTTCGTCATCGATATAGCGCTCGGCGATGGCGCGGCATTCTTCCTGAATGCTCACGAACGCATCAAGTATGTCTGGGTCAAAATGTTGGCCGCGACCGGCGATAATGATTTCCAAGGCTTGTTCATGCGGCATCGGCTCCTTGTAGACGCGCCGACTGATCAGCGCGTCGTAGACGTCGGCAATCGCCATCAGTCGCGCCGAGAGCGGAATCGCTTCGCCCGCCAGACCTTGTGGATAGCCCGAACCATCCCATTTTTCTTGATGGGAGAGGGCTATCTCGCCGGCGACCTGTAAAAAGGGCAGCGATCGGCCAATGCGCTCTTTGGCGCGCTCAATCGACTCGAAGCCGAGTGTGGTGTGGGTTTTCATGATCTCGAATTCGTCACGATCGAGGCGGCCGGGCTTGAGCAAAATGCGGTCGGGGATACCGACTTTGCCGATGTCATGCATCGGTGAGGACTTGAACACCAGATCGATGAACTCATCGGTCAGTTGCGCGGCGAAACGTGGGTGCGTGCGCAGTGCGTTGGCTACCGCCAGAATGTAGCGCTGGGTGCGCAGCAGGTGATTGCCGGTTTCATTGTCGCGGGTTTCGGCGAGTGAGGTCAGGGCGATGATGGTGGCTTCTTGCACCAGTTGAACTTCCTCGGTGCGCCGGGCAACTTCGGCGGCCAGATAGGCGTTTTTGTCCTTGAGAAACGTGGCGGCCGCTTTGATGGTGAGCTGGGTACGCACGCGGGCGAGCACAATCGGCGGGCTGATCGGTTTGGTAATGTAGTCCACTGCGCCAACGGCAAAGCCCTGCTGCTCATCGGCTAGCTGCGTTTTGGCGGTGAGGAAGATGACCGGGATGTCCTGCGTTTTCGGGTCAGACTTGAGTTGGCGGCACACTTCATAGCCGTCCATTCCGGGCATCATCACGTCAAGCAAAATCAAATCCGGCTGCGGCGCATTGTGGGCGATCTTGAGCGCCCGCGTACCGTTGGGGGCGACCTTGACGATGTATTCACCCGCCAGCAAGTCGTCCATCAACGCGAGGTTTTGTGGTGCGTCATCAACAACCAGAATCAGCGGTTTGGCGGGAGTGTTCATCGCTTCATCCTTTTGGTGTGTCCTGATGTCGGTGGCGCAGTGAGTGGGGAAGGGGGGAGCTTAGGCGCGGTACTCGGCGGGCAATAACTGTAGCGCGCGCTCGAAATCATATTCGCGTACCGCCAGGCGGAGTTCGCGGAAGTTCTCGGGCATGGCTGCGGCGATGACTGCGGCATTATCGTTGATCAGGCGCTCGGCTTTGGCATCGTCGTTGGCCAGCAGCTGTTGCAATTGACGGAACAGGGCGCTTTGCTCGGCTGTCGACAGCGCTGGCGGAGCGGTGGTAGCGACGTCTTCGTGGCACGACGAGAGCGCTTTGTTGATGGCGGCAATCTGCTGCGCCAAGCTTGCGGAAAAGTCATCCAGCGCCGCCGCGAGTGGTTCGCCACCGAGTTGCCCTTTGATCAGGGCTTCGAGCTGCTCGGCGCTGTTTTGCAAGGCGTGGGCGCCAATCTGCCCGGCCAAGCCTTTCACCGTATGAATCAGGCGCTCGGCTTCGTCTTGTGCCGACTTGGCCAATGCGTGGCGAAGGGTAATGTCGGCTTCGGCCTGCATCTCGCAAAAACTGCGCAGAATGGACAAATAGCGCTGCTTTTTGCCCATCATGCGACGCAGGCCGACGACCAGATCGATGCCGTCGATGGCCGCGGGGAAGTTGTCGCTCGGGGGGACGTTATCCAGTGCGGTATTAGCGACTGAATCGCTATCGAGCGCCGTGTCACGGGAGCTGACTTTTGCCGCGCTATCCGGTGTGCGTGGCGCCACCCATTTCAGAATGGCGCGGAACAAATCGTCCGGCTCGATGGGCTTGGCGACAAAGTCGTTCATGCCGGCGGCACGGCAGCGTTCACGGTCACTTTGCATGACGTTGGCGGTCATGGCAATGATGGGCAGATCGCTAAAGCGGGCCTGTCGGCGGAGGATTTGTGTTGCTTCGACACCGTCCAGTATGGGCATTTGCATGTCCATGAGGATCAGGTCGTACTGCCCGGTTTCGGCCATGCTCACCGCAATTTTGCCGTTGTCGGCGACGTCTACGTGCAAGCCGGCGTCGATCAGTATTTCTGTGGCCACTTGCTGATTGATGAGGTTGTCTTCGGCGAGCAGGATGTGCGCGCCGCGTATGGGGGCCAAGGACTCGATGGTGGTGTCCGGCTTGATCACCAGCCCGGTGAAGCCGCTTTCATCGTGGGCGCTGAGCGAACGCATGAGCGAGTCGAACAGCAGCGAGGCGCTGATCGGTTTGACCAGCACGGTGTCGATATTATTCATTTCCGCCAGATGCAAAATTTCCTCGCGGCCATGGGCGGTGGCAATGGCAAAGCGCGGCACAGTGTCAATGGGCAGCGCGCGGATGGCCTTGATGGTTTCGATGCCGTCCATGCCGGGCATGAGCCAATCGACCAGCACCATGGCATAAGGCTGGTCGTTCGCGGCGGCGCGCTGCACGGCCGCCACGGCGGCTTTGCCCGATTCGGCCATATCGACCTTGAAGCTCATCTGGCGGAGGATTTCCGACATGCTCTGCAATGTGGCTTCGTTATCGTCGACGAGCAGCAGGCGTTGGCCATGCAAATCTTTATGGGGTACCAACTGCCGACGCTGCCGGTCGCTGACCTTGAGTCGTGCAGTGAACCAGAACGTCGAGCCTTTGCCGGCCAAGCTTTCGACACCGACTTCGCCGCCCATCAGTTGCGCGAGCTGTTTGCTGATGGCCAAGCCCAGGCCGGTGCCACCGTATTTGCGCGTGGTTGAGGTGTCGGCCTGCTCAAAGCTGCGGAACAGGCGGCCCATTTGTTCTTCGGTCAGGCCGATCCCGGTGTCGCGAATGGCAAAATAAATCAGCGCGTCGGTCTCGGTACGCTCCTGTACGCGGACGATGATCTTGATCTCGCCCTGCTCGGTGAATTTGACTGCGTTGTTGCCGTAGTTGATCAGGATCTGCCCCAGCCGCAGGGGGTCACCGCGCATCACAAAGGGCACGTCTTGCGGCAGATCGAAAATCAGTTCCAGGCCTTTTTGCGCGGCTTTCTCGCCGATCAGGTTGGCGACATTTTCCAGCACCGTGTCGATTTCGAATTCCGTTTCTTCAACGCCGAGCTTGCCGGCTTCGATCTTGGAGAAGTCGAGAATGTCGTTGATGATGCCAAGCAGATGCTCGCCGGACTGCTGAATTTTTGACAGGTAGTCACGTTGGCGTGGCGTCAGTTCAGTCTTGAGCATGAGGTGGCTCATGCCGTAGATCGCATTCATCGG